>CACXDP010000119.1 GCA_902766445.1 uncultured Coriobacteriaceae bacterium | reverse complement strand
TACAAGCCGTTGCGCGAAGCGCCGTCGCTCGCCGTGCTCATCACCGCCATCGGCGTGAGCTACTTTCTCCAGAACTCTGCCCTGCTCATATGGGGCGCCGACCCAAAGGTCTTCAAGTCGGTGGTGGACCTTCCCTCGCTCAAGTTCTTTGACGGTCAGTTGGTCGTGGGTCCCATCAACATCGTGACTGCCTTCGCGTGTCTGCTCATCATGGTAGGTCTCACGCTCTTTACCTCAAAGACAAAGATGGGCAAGGCTATGCGTGCTTGCTCAGAGGACAAAGGCGCGGCGCAGCTCATGGGCATCAACGTCAATACCACCATTTCGATGGTCTTTGCCATAGGATCTGGCCTTGCGGCCATCGCTGGTGTGCTGCTGTGCTCAACCTACCCCACCCTCATGCCCACCACCGGCTCGCTTCCCGGCATTAAGGCCTTTACGGCGGCTGTCATTGGCGGCATCGGCTCAATTCCTGGTGCGGCGCTCGGCGGCGTTCTGCTCGGTGTCATCGAGATTTTCGCCAAGGCCTATATCGGAACGCAGCTGGCTGACGCTATCGTCTTTGGCGTCCTCATCGTCATGCTCCTCATTCGTCCCGCAGGCCTTCTGGGCAAAGAGATTCACGAGAAGGTGTAGCTATGGGCAAGCTCAAGAACCTCAATCCCATTACGCGATCCAACATCATCACGTATGTTATGGTGGTGATTCTCTATGCCGTGATGCAGGCGTTGCTCTCGGCAAAGGTGATTTCCAGCTCGACGGCTGGCCTCTTGGTCCCCATAACTGCCTACATCTGTCTGTCGATTTCGCTCAATCTAGTGGTGGGCATTTCGGGTGAGCTCTCGCTCGGGCATGCCGGATTCATGAGCGTGGGTGCCTTCACGGGTGTCATCGTAGCCAGCATGCTTGCAGGCTCTATATCCATAGGCTGGGTAAGGTTGCTCGTCTCGATGCTCGTGGGAGGCGCGTTTGCCGGGCTCGCTGGATTTGTGGTGGGCGTGCCGGTCATGCGACTGCATGGTGACTACCTCGCCATCGTGACGTTGGCGTTTGGCGAGATTATCAAGAATCTCCTCAATAACCTCTACGCGGGCTTTGATGCGAACGGCTTGCATCTCTCCATGACCAGTGCGCAGGCCCTCGGTATGGAAGGGGGAAAGATCGTGATCAACGGTCCGCAGGGTGCCGTGGGGATTATGAAGCTTTCTAACTTCACCATGGGCTTCTTGCTCATGCTCTTCACGCTCTTTGTGGTGCTCAACCTCGTAAACAGCCGCACAGGTCGCGCCATCATGGCTGTGCGTGACAATCGCATCGCTGCCGAGTCGGTCGGCATCAACACCACCAAGTATCGTCTCATCGCCTTCGTAGTGTCAGCAGCACTTGCGGGAATGGCGGGAGCGCTCTACGCGCAGAACTTCAGCTCCATCGTGCCGAAGAAGTTCGACTTCAACACCTCGATTCTCATCTTGGTCTTTGTCGTGCTCGGTGGCATGGGCAACATCCGTGGTGGCATCATCGCTGCCATCGTGCTCACGATTCTGCCCGAGAAACTGCGCTTCATCGGCGACTTCCGCATGCTCATGTATGCGATTGTGCTCATTGCCGTCATGCTCATCACAAACAATCGTGCCATCCAGTCGAAGATTGCCGACATGCGGGAGCGATTGCGACGTCGAGGCGACGACAAAGCCGCACTAGCCATCGATGCTGAGGGAGGTGCGGAGCATGAGTAGGGACGTGAAGGGTACCTATAAAGCGCAGAGCAGCAGGAAAGAAGAGGTCAAGGGAACATATAAGGCACAAAGTGCAGCTGCGTCAAGGCGTAAAACCTCCGACGCGGACACAGGTGCAGGCACTCATGGCCATCGCAGGCCGACGACGCGCATGGTGCCGGTTCCGAGTGAGTCCATCGTTCCCGAACGCGACGTAGACAAGAGCCCTATCCTCGAGTGTCGCCATCTCGGAATCGACTTCGGTGGCCTTCGTGCGGTGGATGACTTCAACCTTATGATTGGACGCACCGAGATAGCGGGTCTCATTGGCCCGAATGGCGCGGGAAAGACGACCGTCTTTAATCTGCTCACCAAGGTCTACGCGCCCACGCGTGGTACCATCATGCTCGACGGCGTCGATACGGCCGGTATGGATACGCCCAAGGTGAGCCAGGCTGGCATCGCGCGCACCTTCCAGAACATTCGCCTCTTTGACTCGCTGACCGTTGAGGACAACGTGCGCATCGGTCTGCATAACCAGATCAAGTGTGGCATGTGGAGTGGTATGCTGCGGCTTCCGCGCCATTGGGTGAGCGAGAAGGAGTTCCACGACCGTTCGCTCGAGCTGCTTGATGTCTTCCATATGGCGGACAATGCCAACGACATCGCCGGGTCGCTCCCATATGGCGCGCAGCGCAGGCTCGAGATCGTGCGTGCATTGGCGACGAATCCGAAGCTGCTGCTTCTCGACGAGCCGGCAGCCGGCATGAATCCATCCGAGACAAGCGAGCTCATGGATAACATCGTGCGCATCCGAGATATGTTCAACATCGCCATTCTGCTTATCGAACATGACATGGATCTCGTGATGGGTATCTGCGAGGGCATTGCGGTGCTCAACTTCGGCAAGATAATCGCCAAGGGGACCCCGCACGACATACAAAACAACCCGCAGGTCATCGAGGCATATCTTGGCAAACAGGACGAGGGGGAGTGAGCGGCATGGCCATGCTCAAGATTTCTGACCTCAACGTGTACTATGGATCGATTCATGCGGTCAAGGGCATCTCGTTCGAGGTTGAAGAGGGCGAGATCGTCACGCTCATCGGAGCGAACGGCGCTGGTAAGTCCACCACGCTGAACACCGTGGCCGGTCTCTTGCGTCCTCGCTCTGGTTCCATCGAGTTCGAGGGCGAGAGTCTCGTAGGCGTACCGACGCACAAGATGGTCTCAAAGGGTATCGCGCTCTGCCCTGAGGGTCGGCGCATCTTTCAGGACATGACGGTACGCGAGAACCTTGAGATGGGCGCATTCACACGTAGCGAGGAGGAGTCGCTCGAGATGCGCAAGCGCGTGTACGAGAGCTTCCCACGTCTCAAGGAGCGCCGCACGCAGGCAGGGGGCACGCTCTCGGGTGGCGAGCAGCAGATGCTTGCCATGGGACGCGCCCTCATGAGCAAGCCCAAGCTCATGATGCTCGACGAGCCCTCGATGGGCTTGGCGCCTATCCTCGTGCAGGAGATTTTTGCCATCATCAAGGAGCTCAACGAAAAGGGGACGACGATTCTATTGGTCGAGCAAAACGCGAGCATGGCGCTCTCCATCGCGAACCGCGCGTACGTGCTCGAGACCGGTCGCATCTCCATGAGCGGCGACGCAAACGATCTGCTCCATGACGAGCGAGTGCGCCAGGCCTACCTCGGTGGTTAGCGCATCATCATTTACAGCGGCAAAAGAAGTGTGCCCAAAAGGGTCGCCACCCTTTTGGGCACACTCACTTAAGGAGTGCTCTTGTTGCCCCTCAGCACTTTGAATCATGAGATGATGGAAGCCCTTGTCACAATCTAATCGAATTTGGTGGCGCAGTCTTGGCATATAAACATAACATTATTGCCTATGGGGTTGACTATTCTTTTACTCTTGCACTTAGGACAAATCATATAAGCACAAGGTCGGCGGTTCGAACTCAGTATAGCCCACCAGAACAAAACGGCAGGTTAACCATGATGTTTGGTTGGCCTGCCTTGTTTTGGAGTGAAAAAATATATCAAAAGCGTGCAACTTGCGTGGGACTTGCGCGAGAATTCTCCCAAACCTGTTTCAAAGTTGGGTGACGCACTCTTAGTTGGCTTCCGAGAATCCGCGCAAGTAAACGAGTCAGGCATGAATTTTGTGAAGTGATGTGAGGTAAGCCTGAACCGCAGCGCGCTCATACCAATCGTAGCATCGCGCCGTGCTCCGGGCGCATCCGGCGCTACAATCCCTATCAGGGCCGAATCTCCACGGCCCGAGATAACGGAAGCAACGAAGTAGCGTCAAAAGTATCGCATCTTCAATGTGACGCCGCCCTCGCCCACAATGTAGTCGTCAGGATCGATGGCGATTGTGGGAGGAGCTGGTGCCCCTGGCCAACAGGTGACAACCGAATATGACGCGAAGGTGCATGCCGGTCCGCGAGGGTCGCGTGGCAAGTCAATCGGAGTTTTCCGAAAGCGCCTGGGAAAGCCTTCGGGACCCTCCTGCGAGCGATTGGGAGATCTCCAGGAGGCTTACCGGCTGCGGCGGGAAATCTCTAGGAGGTTTCCAAGGCGGCCTCTAGGACGCCCTCGTCCACGATCGTCTCGTCGGGCAGCGCCTCGGCCTCGTCGACCTTTCCCCTGGGGACGAGCCTGCACGTCTCGGGCACGTCGTCCGACCAGGGCAGGTAGCGGTCGATTCGCCCCGGCTCCGCGAGCCGGGAGTCGTTGGGCATCTCGGCGAGCAGCCACTCGAGGTAGGCGCGCTGGTTGAGGCCATTGAGCTTGGCGGTGACCACGATCGAGTAGATGGCCGCCGACGCCTCGGCGCCCCTCACCGTGTCGGAGAACAGGAAGTTCTTTCTCCCGATGACGAAGGACTTTATGGCACGCTCGCTGATGTTGTTGTCGAGGCCGAGCCTGCCGTCCTCCAGCACGTTCGTCACGTAGGGCCAGTACTTGAGCGCGTAGGCGAGCGCCCTGTGGAGC
>CACXDP010000118.1 GCA_902766445.1 uncultured Coriobacteriaceae bacterium | reverse complement strand
GGGTCGTTCCTCAACCACGAGATCCTGAGTGCAGCGCAGCTGGACCTGATGAAGCAGATTGTTGCCTACGCGCGCTCCAACGGTGACGTGACGTTCCAGGACCTGCTCAAGACAAGTCCTTTCAAGGAGCTGGACTTCGCGAAGTTCTTCGGGCAAAACATCCGTTATGTTCAACAGCTGGTCAATGGCCTTCACCGACCCGTCATGTAGGTGGGTGCGCATGGACGTTCGAGGCATTTTAACGGGTGAGGCCGCCGATTTGCTGGACGGAGAGCTCGCAATGCTTGAGGAGGAGCTGGCTACCGGCGGCTACGACAGATCGTACGTTGCCGAGTGCAAAAGGCTGATTGATGGAGAGCGGCATGCTCGTGAGGTGGCACGGTTGAAGGCGCAAAAGGCCATCGAAGGCCAGGTGCATGCGGCGGTGACGCCAAGCGTTGTGTTACCAAGCGCAACGGCCTCTACATTGGGTGAGCTGTCGCCTTTCAACGAGACAAAGGAGGACCACAAGACGCCTTACGAGGTCGTTCTAGCCGACGTGAGCGTGTTGCGCCGGTCCGAGCGTTACAAGACGCTCTTTCGCGAGTACATTCGCAAGCAGCCTTTCATAGACGAGCAGTTCGTCGACGCACACCTCTCGCTGTTCAACGAGTGGGAGACGACCGCGCTCCTGGACAGGATGAGGTTCACCGAGGCTTTTTTGGAGAAGTACCTCTCGGTACTCGACGCACGAAAAGTCGCCACGACGCAAACGTTCTCGGAGGAGTTCTTTATGCGGCACTTTGGGTATTTTGACGCCGAAACGGTGCTGACAAAGGGCAAGAACAAATGGCGGACGAAAGATGGCAGATCAAGGAAGCTCGACACCTTTCTACGAATCAAGGGAGTGCGCTGTTGACAACGATTAACGAGGCGAAGAGGCTCATAAAGCGCGTTCTGTTGGCAAACGTCGCTTGTGGCAAGCAGAACCTTTCCATTACGCCGCTCGTATCAGGCAGGCATGGCATCGGCAAGTCCCAAATGATCAAGAGCATTGCCGCCGACCTGGGAGGTTTCTGCATAACCATCGAGGGTGGAACGCTCAAGGAGGGCGAGATTACGGGGCTGCCGTATCAATACACGGACGAGGACGGCAAGGTTGGCTTCAGGTTTTTGCCTTACTACGCAGTCGATCGCATCCAAAAGGAGGAGGAGCGCCTGTTTGCCCTTGCCGGCAAGAGCCCGTTGGCCAGTTCGGTTTTGGCAGGCGACGAGAATCGCTTTGCCATGAACGACCTCACGCCCGCAGAGAAGATAGACTGCTTGCTGGAGGGCCGCGTGAGGCCGGTGATCGTGTTCATCGACGAGATAAACCGCACCGAGAACACGGTATACAAGGAGCTCATGAACATATTGCTCACGCGCAGTGTCAACGGTTACGAGTTTCCCTGGTGGGTGTTCTTCGTTGGCGCGATGAACCCTAGCACGCAAACGAGCATGTATGCCACCAACGAGATGGACCCGGCGCAGCTCGACCGCTTTATAAAGATAAAGGTGGACAGCAACGCTCGCGAGTGGCTGCGATACGGAAGGCAGGCAGGCATCTCGCCCGAGGTGCTGACCTTCATCAAGGAGAATCCCAAGTGCCTGACCTCGGATGACGCGGGCCTTGACGACGAGGAGAAGCCGACTCCCTCCCCACGCGGCTGGGAGATGGTCGACGTCATAATGTCAAGCGAACCCCATGTCCGCGACTTCTTTACCAGCAGGGAAAACGACCCAAAGGTCGTGGAGCGCGACATGAAGTCGCTGGTTTCCGCAAAGCTTGGGGCATCGGTGGCCACGATGTTCTTTGCAAGCAGAGTGGAGAAGGCGCGTGCAATTATGCCTGAGGAACTCCTTGCTGACGACGAGGAGCTGAGCAAGCATGTGGATGCGCTCAAGGCCATGTCTGCGGCAAAAAAGCTTCAGACGTGCGACCTCATGCTCGCGTACCTCAAGGAGAACATCGACTTTATGATGCTGGACAAGCACGGCTTCGAGACGATGAAGAAGCAGCTTGCGGCTATGATTCGTTGCTTCGACTCCTCCACAAAGCTCCTGTTCGCACAGAACATCGCCGCTACAACAACCGACGACGGCAGCCCCCTTATTGAATTGCTGTTTGACGTGTTCGGAAGCGACCTGATTGGGATGCTCGATCTGTCCGACCAGACCCGCAAGCTCATCGAGGAGAGCTCGTGACTTCCAACAACATCCAAGAGCTGTTGCTACGAACCAAGGGCTGCATTGCGGACGTCGAGGCGAACGGTCCCTCAAGCGAGGTCTTGGATCGGATGGAGCGGGACTTCTTGCAGCTTCTGGAGCTGACGAAGCTATACCTCATCTCCGAGCGCGACACCTACTATGGCTATTTCCTCATGTGCATGCGCTTTAGGGCGAACTTCGCCAGCAAGAGCATTGCGGGCATACGGCTGGGGGAGTATCCGCCCGTGTTTGAGTCCAACCCCTTGCTTCTGTGCAAGTTCGGGCTGAGGGAAGTCTTGTACATCGTATGCCACGAGATCGATCACGTGGTGCTCAATCACCCGTCCGAGATGCTCAAGGCAAATCCCCAAAGGGACGCGAGACTCTTCGAACTCTTCAATCTTGCGGCGGACGCCTCGGTCAACGATCGCTTGGACCATGAGATCGAGCAGGGCTGCAAGTTCATGCGCACGCCAGAAGGGGTGATCTCGTCCAAGGTTTTGGCGGACATGTTTGAGCTTCCCCGTTTGAGGCCGCTGGAGAACTACAGGTATTACTACGATGCCATCTTGGACACAGGGAGGGAGGTGCCTGAGTCAGGGGCCACACGCATGCTTTCGAGCGTCACGGAAGGCGAGGGGGATGCTGACATGGTCGCCTCCTCCAATGGCAATGGCGCTGGTGAACAACGTGTAGGCGACGTGGTAACGGCGAATGACGTGGGACGTCCCGATGATCACGAATGGGATGGCGAGCAAGACGATGCCGAGGAGATGGGTTACGCCGTCCGTGAGCTCGTTAACTCGGCCGTTGGGCTTATGAACGAGGAGACGCGCAGCAACATGCCTGCTAGCTTTATGGAGGCAGTGAGGCGAATCAACGAGCCTCCCCGGCTGGCGTGGAATCAAGTCCTCAAAAAATACGTGGGAACCATTAGCGCTGGCAAGCGCAAGACGAGATCCCGTCTTAACCGCAGACAACCGTTGCGCTACGACCTCTCCGGTTCCATGGACGACAAGACGCTCAAGATCGTGGTTGCCATAGACACGTCCGGCTCGGTTGACGACAACCAGGTCGTGCATATATTCAATGAGGTCTTCGCCATCATATCACGGCGCAAGTTCGAGATGACGGTTATCGAGTGTGACGCACGGGTGCAGCGGGTGTATCGCGTGCAAAAGAGGGAGGACATCAAGCTTTCGGTGCTCGGCAGGGGTGGCACGGCATACTCTCCCGTAATCGAGCACATCAACGGCGATAGGTACTATCGCGACGCGCTCCTGGTGTACTTTACCGACGGGTGGGGCGAGCAGAGCATACCTCGCCCGCGTACGTATAGAAACCTTTGGGTGCTCACACGAGGCAACCATCTTTCGGTAGAAGAGCCCTACGGAGCGGTTATATCGATGGAGGACGGAGCATAGCAGCTATGGAAGAGATGCGTGCCCAGATTGAACTAAAGCTGCGTGGGGAGCTATTGCGCGATTGGTGCCGCCAGCTTGCCGAGACGGACGAATCTGTGCAATTCGATGACGGGTGGTGTTCCGGTCAGCGCATCATTCGCTTCTATACGAGTACGCTCGATACCCTTGTGAGGGGTTGGCGCGGCACGGGAGACTGCTGGGGTTTGGGAAGACTTGCGTTCTACGAGATAGAGAACGATGCGGATTGCGTGGTGCTGCGCCTAACGGCAAGCATAAGGGGAATGCGCAGACCGGTGCGTGAGGGCTTGGAGCGTGTGCTGGATGGCGGGCTCGAAAGCAGTACGAACTCACACGATCATATAGTGCTGTGCGCGTGGCCGCTGGCAGACGGCGAAGTCGATGTCAACGGCGTTGTTGCGGATCTTGACGCCACATGGAGAGAGCAGGTCATACCATTTGAGCGCTCGGTGGTTGCGAGGATAAGCGGTCAGAAGGGACTGCGTAGAAGCAACCCTGTAACGAGCGAGACCCCACGGCCACAGCTCGATACGGGACTCATAGAGGGTGTCGAGTATGCGACGCTGGCGAATCGATTCGAGCGAAACAAGCAGGCTCGAGTTCTTTGCATCGCGGCACATGGGGCGGTGTGCGCCGTATGCGGCTTTGACTTTGGGAAGGCGTACGGCCAAGAGTTCGAGGGGATGATCGACGTCCATCATAGGGTGCCGCTCAACGAGATTCGAGAGGGCTACGAGGTGGACCCCGTGCGCGATCTCGTTCCGCTCTGCCCCAATTGCCATCGTGCCATCCACAGCAAGCCGGACGGGGGAGTGTACACGGTGGAGGAGCTACGTAGGCGTAGGGAATGCGCACTATAGCAAGAGGCTCCTTTTCCACACCCACGGTACAGCTGAGCTCCTCGAAGTCACGTGGCCACATAATCAGCTGCTCCACAAAGCCAACAGGTAGCAAGACAATTCTCTTGAACTCAGCCAGGCCTCGTAGCCCTTGTTCGAGAGGGCGCGGGACCAACGTGCGTTTTTAGGGGCAGCGATGAGTTCCGAGAGGTGGCGCCTGCGTCCCTTGAACTCTTCTTGGATCCGGGAGAACGAGTGGCCTCTGCGACATCGTTAGCTGGGGGAGCGGCCCCTAGGGGCGTCGCAACACGCCCTCCTTGTGGTGCCTGCGGCACACGCTCACGTACGAGTCGTTGCCGCCGAGCTGCACTTGGCTTCCTTCGGTGATCATCTTTCCGTTGGCGTCGAACCTCGCCACGCACGTCGCCGCGCACCCGCACCAGCACACCGTCTTGACTTCCTCTATGACATCCGCCCACGCAAGGAGCCACAGCGATCCCTCGAAGAGGTTGCGCTGGAAGTCCGTCCTGAGGCCGTAGCAGATGACGGGCGTGTCGTAGAGGTCGACGATGTCGGTGAGCCGCGCGACCTGTTCCTTCGTGCAGAACTGGGCCTCGTCCACGATGACGCAGTCGAAGCCGCTAAGCTCGTCCGCGCCCATGCGCACGAGCTGCTCCACGGAGATGCACGGGTGGGAGATGCCGATGCGCGAGGCGATGATGCCCTCCCCGTCGCGGTCGTCGAGCGCCGGCTTCGCGAGCAGCGCCTGCTGGCCCTTCTCCTCGTAGTTGTAAGCAACCATCAGGGCGTTCGCTGTCTTTGAGCTGCCCATGGAGCCATAGCGGAAGTAGAGCCTTGCCATGCCACTGCCTTTCGTTCGCGAGCCGTACGCAACGTACGATAGCAGATGTCAGCGTCTACTCCCAACAGATGCACGATCACGCCAACACGCTTTCAAGGGACGTCTGGTCTAAGCGAATGCTGCAATGATGGCCGCTTAGCGCCGAGTGACGAGTTGCTGTTGCGACGCGCGGCCATCGAACTGCAAGTATTAAAGGGGAAGATTGATTGGGAAATGCATCTTTTTAAGATCTTGAGTCGCGAGCGGCGATACTCGCGCGGCTTGTCGGCCATGGACTGCTTGGTGTCGAGGTAGCTGGCGATACGAAACTGTTCAGATGGCGGTGGGAGAACAAGCGAGACCTTCGTCAGTATCCTCAGAGTCAGGCTGAATAGCTTTACGCCACTCACGCGTGACCTAATCTGCCTCCTCCACTGGTCGTCTTGGAATAGGTAGGACAGAAACCTCCCGAAGGGATTCGTCGGCAGGCTTTAAGATAAGGGTGTGATGTCCAGCAAACACCTGCTCATCGAGGTCGTGATACACAAAGTTGTTGCTGCCTTCAAGAGGTCGGCGTGGTTGGCAAGCAACCGATGGTACCACTGGGTTGAGATGTTGCGACTGAGCGTGCGGACGCTCCACGCCTGCTCCGCAGCCTCACGCTCGTACCAGGCACGTGCGTCGGGATCCTCCACACGGAGGAGCGCCCGATAGTGAGTCCAGCTAAGCAGCACGTGAGATTGTCCACTCACTGAGTGGACAATCTCCGGGAACATCCGGTAGAACTTGACGTACTGGTACAGACTCGTGCGCGTGTAGCCCTTGCCGAGGCGGTGCGTTAGCTCCCCTGCCAAGCGAGGCACCACCTTGCGGCCGTACGTCTCGCTGCGTGCGCCGCTTTTCAGCTCCTCGTTGACGATGCGCATTCCCACAAGCCAGTTTCTTCTTACCAGCGTGGTGTCAATCGCCCTGTGAGCGGTCGCCTGGGCGCTCTGTATGATTGCCACGACGTCCTCAACGATGTCGTCCGTCTCGGCATATGTGATGCCCTCGCGCGTCGTTGCGATTCCCTCGCTCATTGCAACACTCCCTCCAGACGCTTGGCGATGTTCGCCTCGAGCTCGTATTCCATGATCATTTACCCGTGCTCTCAAGCAAGCGCTTGAGGTCCTCGATGTCGGGAAGTGCGCGTAGCAGCTCCTCGGACATGTCCTTTGACGTCTTGTACGCCGCCACGCCGAGCGGCTGCCTGAAGTCCTGCACCATGTAGTCGACAAATGTAGAACAGGCGCCCCTCAACATTCTCCACTTATCACACGGCGCTGTTTCCTGAGTGTACAGAGCAACACATTCTTCGCGATGATCATCCACCGTAATGGTGCTGCCGAAAGGGCCCACCCTCAAATCGATTATCAATGTCTTAACTCTCTTAACAAGCTACCCTTCCGGAATCTCCCCAATCCACTCGACACCTGATTTTTATACGCCTCGTAATGCCCCATGGCTACCCCACCTCTCCAAGTTCGAGGAAGTTCATCACTAACGCGACCATGGCGTCCTTCTCCTCTGGACGTGACTCCGCGATCAGGATAGTGGTCGCTACAAGCGCGCTATCGCCGATGCGCTTGGCACCGCCCACGAACAGCGCCCCGTTGCGGTCGAGGAAGAAGAGAAAGACCGCCGCCGCGATGCGCTTGTTGCCGTCGAGGAACGAGTGGTTCTTGATCACGAAGTACAGCAGGTTGTCGGCCTTCTCCCACAGGCTGGGGTAGATGTCCTGCCCGGCGAAGGTTTGGTATATTGCAGCGATGGAGCTCCTGAACGAACCGTCCTTCTCCACACCGAACAGGTCGCTCTCGGCCCCGAAGTGCATCTCATCGATGAGAGCCCGGCATTCGTCGTAGCTCAGCTCGTAGGTGGCCTCGCCGCCCGTGGCCATGGGCACGCGCTGGTGGTCGTAGTCGTCCAGCAGGTCGAGCGCGGCGGTGTAGCTTTGCACGATGTCGAGGATCTGTCGGGTGCCAAGGTCGTCGGGGATACGCGCCATGACGCGCGTGACCTGTCCGAGCTGCTCGAGGCGTCGCTCGTTCGCCGCGTAGCCATCCATGATGTAGCGTCGAAGCACGTTGGTGGCCCAGCGGCGGAACTCCACGCCCCGCTGCGACTTCACGCGGTAACCGATGGAGATGATGACATCGAGGTCGTAGAGCGTAGATGGGCCCTCTGACCTCGATCTTTGCATTTTTTGCAAATTTGACTCCTCGGAGATCTCCCCCTCGCGCAATGCGTTTCGTATGTGCCTCGAGATGACGGAGACATCCTTTTGGAAGAGTTCGGACATCTGGGCCTGCGTCAGCCAGACCGTGTCATATCCGACAGGCACGCTTAGCTCGACTTCGTGGTCTTCAGACTCAAACAGCACAATGCTTTCGTTCATTGCAACACTCCCTCCAGACAAGGGGGACGTTTGTCCGTTCGCATCTACGTGACGGACAAGGGGGACGGAGGAGTTTGTCCGCGCGCCAGCCCGGTCTATGCGAGAAGGTCGGGCATGGTCTCTAGCGTGCAGGCCTGTACGTTTTTCCACTCCTCGGGGAACGCCTCCCGCAGCTCCTTTTCGAGGAAGCGGTCGTCGAGGAGCAGCGCCACGCCGCGGTCCTCTTCGGTACGAATGAGACGCCCCGCGGCCTGCAGCACCTTGATGAGCCCCGGATAGGTGTAGGCGTAGGCAAACCCTCGGTCCTCCCTGGCATCGAAGTAGTCCTTGATGACTTCGCGCTCGGCGGAGGCCCTGGGCATGCCCGTGCCCACGACGACGACTCCCACGAGCGTCTCGCCCGGCAAGTCGATGCTCTCGCCGAATATCCCGCCAAGGACGCAAAGGCCGATGAGGCTCGCGTCTCGGGCGTGCGTTTTGCGAAACTTGGCGACGAAGCGCTCGCGCTCGTCCTCTCGCATGCCGGGGCGCTGTCGTACGACCTCGGTCTTGGCGTCTGCGCACGAGCTGAGAGCTTTGTCGAGGGCCTTTGCGACCTCTTCCAGCATGGCGTACGAGGGAAGAAAGGCGAGGTAATTGCCCGGGCGCGCGCTCACCAGCGCCGCGAGGTACGCTGCGATTTGCGTGTAGAGCACAGGGCCGCGCCGAGAGAAGCGGGCGCTGACGTCGGACCCGATCAGAACTTGTTGGCGGCGGTGGTCAAATCCGGACTCGACATAGAGGGTCGCGTCTTCGTCCTGCGC
>CACXDP010000117.1 GCA_902766445.1 uncultured Coriobacteriaceae bacterium | reverse complement strand
TCGCGTTGACCTCGGCGGAAAGGCGCTCGAACTGGTGCGTGAGCCACGGCCCCGGGCAGTCGGTCGACTGGAACCACTGGTGCATGGTGAGCACACCGTCGGTGCCGCCCGTGTAGGTGCAGTCCTCGATGCCGTTCCTCATGCAGATGTCCGCGCACAGCTCGTTTGGCATCCGCATAAGAAGGCTACACCTCAGTGATTCCAGGGAACGCAGTTGCTTGTCGTTCTGCCTAGTTCTGATCTGGTCCCATTGCTTGGTTATGCGAACTGGCAGAACTTTGAGACGGCATTCCTCGCGCGATGACCACGGTAGAGGTCAGCGAATCAGCAAGCGAAGACAATTGTGTTGAGGTCAGTAAAATGGTCGCCATCGGCAGCGGAGCGAGCAGGAGGGTGCGTGACTACATGCTCACGCGATACGCCTGCTACCTGATTGCCATGAACGGCGATCCCAGAAAGCAAGAAATAGCTTTCGCACAGTCGCACTTTGCTTTGAGCACGCGCAGGAATGAGCTAATAGAGCATTGCATTGAAGAACACAATCTGCGCGGCACATATCCACTCCATCGCACGGACAAGCAGACTACAGTTCTCCCGCCATCTTTAGCACGAGCCTCCGCAGCCCCTCGCTGGCATAAAAACCATCTGCTATTATCGCGTCCGCCAGCTCTGACACCGAGTCTATGATTCCCTCGCGCTTGGCACGTAGCAATACACCAAACGTGCCGGTCACGCTAAACCCCATGATCTTGGCCGTCTTCTTGGCGGCATTGTCGTCCATCAGCACTAAGTCCGCGCCTTCTTCCTGCGCAAGAATCATGACGTCGACCTCGCCAGCGTGGAGACGAGCGCTGAACATGCGTCTGCGCTCCGCGTCCTTGATGGGGACGACTCGTATCCACGACGCCTCACACACACGGGTACGTGCCGGCTCGTACTTTACTTCTGACAGAACCGCCTCTGGTATGAGCAGCACGCCATAGAGCCGATGCAAGATGTCGAGCCGGTCCACCTTTGCAAAGGCAATGAGCGGGGTTGTGTTGGCAACCACCCTAGGCATTGTTCATCTCCTCGACGAACTCCGCCTCGTCGTCGAAGTGGAATATGGAGACGCCGTTCTGACCGAGGAAGTAGATGAAGTCCTCCTTGTCCATGCCGGCGATCTGCGCGCAGTAGCCCAAGGAAACCCCCTTGGTCGCGTAGAAGTGCAGCGCGGTGGCGCGGCGAGCGAAGTCGAGGGCATCACGGCTGCTCATCCTAGTGTCATAGAGGACCTCGTTGGGAATCTCGAAGGCAATCTGGCACATGGCTTTTATCCCTAAAGTCATATCAAAAAGGGGCCCAAAAAGCCCCTTTAGAATTCTGGTCGGGTGGACTGGATTCGAACCAGCGACCCCTTGACCCCCAGTCAAGTGCGCTACCAAACTGCGCCACCACCCGCTGCGAAGGATATTATCAACTGTGAGGCTGCTCATGTCAACACTTTTTTTGACGAATTTTGTTGGTGTGTAGAAGGGGTCGACCGGGGTCAACCGAAGCCACCCCTCCTATATACCCCGCTCGCTCAGATCGAGCGCCTCACGTATGACGCCTGCGAGCGTTTCTGCATCCCTTTGCTGGGTCTTTGCATTGGGATGAAAATTAGCTCCACAGCCATCCGTCTCTGGGTCGAGCGGCTCAGTGGCATAGCACGTGATGCGCGCAAAGCCCGTATTGCCCTTGAATTCCTCCACAACCTGCTCGATGTAGGGGAAGAGTTCCTGGCCTCCCATCGTCCCAATGGCACACACGAGATGGGCGTCTGGATTGAGCTCGTGTACCCTCGATAGGAAGTCGGCGTATTCCTGCGCAAACTCGCTCATACGATCCGGGTCGGTCCCCGTGTAACTGAAGTCGTTTGTTCCCAAGTTGATAACCACCGCGTCATACGTATGGGCAACGAAATCCCACGGCTGCTCATATCCCTTGGCCACAACGTCGTACAGAGGCGGACACAGCTTGTCTGTCCTGCGCGCGCCATCGTTTGTCCACCCCGACACGATCCCGTAGCCGCTGTAGCACACGGCGCTGTAGTCAGCACCCAGCTCTTGCGAGGCGAGATAGGCGTAGGACTTCATGAAGTTCTCTTCTGTGGTGGTAAAGGAATCCTCTGGCCCAGAAGACTCGACACCATAGGCGCAGGTAATCGAGTCACCAATGAACTCTATACTCAGCCCTTTCTTTTGGAGTGGGACGCACTGGGTCAGGCTCGTCAGACTCCACAATGATCTCGCCCACGCCCACAGCGCCGATGCTTGCCTCGGATAGGTGAATAACCTCGACAACGGCGTCCTTCTTCGACTCTTCGCTGAATACCTCGACCGTGCGTGTGGACTCGCTCAGGGTATCGTCCGCAATCACCTCGCCATCAAGAAGCACCGCGTATCGTGACCGGAGATCCCATCCGTTGTGTACGCTGTCGTCGCCTACGAGCTCGATCGCTACGTATGTGCCGGTCACGGCAAACTCGATAGCACTGCCGCTTTGCGGCAGCCACGTTACATCTGCATCTTGGCAGGTTCGACCGATAATACGAACGTACTCCTCCGTGGCGCGTACCCTTGACTCCTGGGACACCTGAGGTGATGCCTTTTCGCTCACATCGTCGTTGGAGTCCAGCTCTGGCGCCGGCTCCTCGACGGCACACCCAACAAGCCCCGCCGCCACGATGGCAGAAGCTCCCAACCGGCACAGTTGCCGCCTTCCCAGAACAAAATCACGCCCCATGACTACGCCACTTCGTTTCGCGCGCAATGAGCTACTTGACAAGCCGTTGCAGGCAAAGCGATATCTCGCCCATCAGCGTCAGCCCGTCGTAGTCGGCAACCCCTACCAGCTCGGGTATGACGTCTGCAGGCACGATGCTCTCCAGCTCCTCGCGAAGCTCTTGCATGTCTGGCAAGAAGTCGCACCAGACAAAGAGTGCATCGGGCGCAATCGTGCAGATATTCGCGCTCAAGTAGTACGCAACGAGCTTTCTCATTCCGTCATAGCGCCAAGCGGCCGCCTCCAAATCAGGCATAAGCTCAAGCTGCTCGGCCAGATAGCGCATGTTGCCACCGAAGCCACCGTGCCCCGTATGAGGCTTGGCGTCGATGACGTATCCTTGGTCGCAATCCGCCACGCCGATGGGCTGGGCGTGAAACACCACGGTATCCCACTCGCTCTGGCTTACATAGCACCCGGCCGCAGCGGCGGTGGCATTATTGTCAACAAAGACCGGTACGCCCCACTTCTCGCTCAGCTGCGTCGACATCTCCACGCGGCGAGTTCCGTCCTCGTCCCGCTCCACAACCGCGCCGTTGTCCACATCTCCGGGTAGCGCGATCCCGATCGCGTCGAAGGACTTGGGCGTATATCCGGAAAGCCGCAGCGTCGAGAACAGGTCCTCCAGCACAGTCTGGACATCAAACGCATTGCGCACCAACGTGCCGCACAGAAGCTCCTCTCCCCTGTCGAGTACCGCATAGCTCAACGTCGGCTCATCCGACCGGTAGACATAGCTCACTCCAAGCACGGATTTGGTCCTGTCATAGTCGCGCGCAAAGCGCAGGTCGCTTCTCGCGGTATGCCGCGCCTTCTTTAGGGCGTGCATAAGCAGCTCCAACACGCCGTTTGCGTCATACGTGCCAAACAATGACGCAGGCAGTTCCAACACTATGACGCCCGGGAGCGCCTCGCGGACTTCCCGAAGCTGATGGCCTACCTGCGGTGCCAGTAGAACCGCGATGTAGGTCGTACCGCTTCTCTTTGCCTCCTCTATCGGCTTGGCGCAGAAGTCGAACTTCAAATCATGTTCGGCGGCAAGCTCGTTGAGCTTGTTTGCAAAGAACGTCGTTGTCATGCCGCACGAACAACACAGCAGGACGTGCTGGACCTCACTTCCAATGCGCTTTGCGAGCACGTCCAACATCTCGGTGAAGAGTCTTTGTGCCCGCTCCTCATCCCCAAACTCGAAGTGGAGGTAAAAGAGCGTCGTATCATCATGCGTGCTTTCGAGCCGCAACTCCACAACCGTCGAACCATCGATATCGTAGAAGGACACGGCACCAGACGCTACATCGCTTCGCAGGACGACAGCGTCTCCGTCACCCTCCTCAATGGTGCAGCCGTCCACATGACATGACAGCACCCATTGGCGATAGGCTTGAACTTCGTCGCTGAGCATAAGATGACCCCCGTGGATTTCGACGATACGCTTAATAAGAAGTATACATGTGCACGTCAGCCTGTGGGACATCGAGCACTGCAGCCACGATTGCGCGCGCATCGGCAAGCTTCCTGGCTGCCTGCTGTGCTTGGGACTTTCGCGGACGCCGTAGTTCGGTAATTGTTACATCGCTTGCGCTGATGTCAATGGCATATGGGTAGTCCGGCAGATCGGCCTCGTATACGCGCGGACAGGGGGGACGGGGGAGTTTGTCCCTTTTGGGACAAACTCCCCCGTCCCCCCTGTCCGCGTCCCGCGCAACCTTCCTGAAGCGTCCTGCAAACTGTTCGCTGTGCACATCGGACACGGGCACCTCGCGACGCACGCCCGTCAGAGACACGACCTCGCAAACGCGACGATTCGTCGCAGACTTCTCGTAGATGCGCAGAGCAACCTCGAGAGGTCCGTTGTGGCAGTCGATGACGCGCTCCGGCACGCGCCCCAAGGCCGAGTCGATGGTCACGTCAGGCGTGATTATTGCCACCAGCCAGCCCTCGGGCAATGCCTCCACAGACGTGGCAAGAGCCTCGTTGACGCGCACGAGGTCATCCGTCGTCCCCAGGCGCTTGCCATAGGGTGGGTTTGTTGCCAGAAGACCCTGTCGTGCACCGCGCTTGAGCGCCCCGCGCAAGTGCCTGCCCAGTCGGTTGGCGTCATCACGGTACAGTTGTACCAAGCTGCTTACCTGCGCCCGTCGCACGTTGTCGCGGGCTACGGACAACGCCCCCTCATCGATGTCTCCGGCAAGGATACGAGCGGCTCCTCCCGTCACCACACGCTCCCGCGCGTCAGCAAGCACGTGCGCCCATAGCCCTGCGTCGTGCTGCGCCCATCCCTCGAAGCCCCAGTGCTCGCGCCATATGCCAGGGGCCACGTTGCCGGCGATGAGCGCCCCCTCGATAGCAAGCGTTCCCGAACCGCACATCGGGTCCACCAGCACGCCGCCCTCGCGTGCAAGTGCAGGCCACCCAGCTGCTAGGAGCATCCCCGCCGCCAAGGTCTCCTTGAGCGGGGCCTCTGTCTGCACCCCCTCCTCACGGTAACCGCGTCGATGCAAAGAGGGGCCAGACAGGTTGAGATACACGGTTGCCTTGCGCTCGTGTATCGCGAGGTCGATGGCGAGATCCGGGTTGTGCGAGTCCACGTCGGGCCGAGATCCGCGGCTCGCACGGAGACGGTCACAAATCGCGTCCTTGGCCTTGAGCGCAGAGAAGGCCGTATTGCGCAAGTTTTCGTTGGTGCCATGTGCCTTAACGGCGATGGTCGCGCTTTCACGAACGTGGTCCTCCCAGGCGATGTCTGCCACTCCCCCATAGAGCTCGTCAGCCGTCTGGCAGCCGACTCGCCCAAGCACGAGCTGCACGCGCGTGGAGACGCGACTCCATAGACAGATGCGATACGCATCGGCAAGCCTTCCGTACCATGACACGCCGCCCACTTGCGGACGCACGCGATGCGCCCCCAACTCCCGAAGCTCGCCCGCAAGCACGTCTTCGAAACCGCTCGCACATCGCGCGAACAGCTCCATGTCGCCCGTCGCCATGTCTTCCTCCTCAGCACCGACTCCCTAGACTTGTCCCATGGTAGCATTGACCACAATCCCGCTGTGGGAACGTGGTCAAAACGCCCACCTTGGCATGTGATACAATCATTTTTTAAATCCTATGCATTCCACCCTGCACAAAGAAGGGATGAATGAGACTGCCATCGTTTATACGACCCGTCGAGCAGACCCCCGAAGAAAAGCGACGGGAGATGCTCGAGCGACCCATTGGCCCGCTCATCCTATCTCTGGCCGCACCGGCCATCTTTGCCAACGTGGTAAGCACGATCTACAACCTCGCCGACACATTCTTCGTCGGGCAGATGGGCTCTACTAGCGCAAGCGCAGCCGTGGGCGTGGCGTTCGTGACCTCCACCATCATCCAATCCGTGGCGTTCTACCTCGCCCAGGGCACGGGCATCCACATGAGTCGCTGCCTCGGAGCGGGCAAGCGCGAGGAAGCTGCCATCTACGTAAACACCGGCATCGCCGCGACCATAGTCGTCGAGCTTCTCATTACCCTCGCGGGGCACCTCTTACTTGACCAGCTCTGCTATCTCGGCGGCTCGACAGCCACCATCCTGCCCTATGCACGTACCTATATCAGCATCATCCTCTTTGGTGCGCCCTTCATCGGCTGCGGGTTCCTCATGAACATGCAGCTGCGCTTCCAGGGAGAAGCGTTCTACTCGATGCTATGCATGGTAGCCGGTGCTGTGCTCAACACCATCCTCACGCCAATCTTCATCTTTCCCCTCGGGTTGGGCATAGCCGGCAGCGCTCTTGCCACCGTCGTGAGCGAGGCCGCGAGCTTCCTGCTCCTGCTTCGGGTGATGAACCACGCCGGCATCACGCCCCTTGGCCTTCGCTATGCGCGCATGCCAGACCTCAAGATGCTACGAACCATAAACAACGGCGGGGTCCCTTCGTTCGTACGCCAGATCATGCTCGGGGTCTCCACGAGCCTGCTCAACAACGCAGCTGCACCGTTTGGTGACGCTGCCATCGCAGGCATTGCCGTGGTTCAGCGCATCACGAGCGTGGGGAACTTCTTCCAGATAGGCGTCGGACAGGGGCTTCAGCCCATCACCGGCTACAACTTAGGCGCAAAGAGATACGACCGCATCCGCAAGGCGTACTTCTATGCGATCAGGGCCTCATTCATCTCGGTCGCAAGCATCGGGGTGATTACCTTTGCCTTCGCCCCGCAACTCATCGCCATCTTTCGCGATGACCCGGAGGTCGTCTCGTTTGGCACGCTTACCCTCAGGCTTTGCAGCATCACCATGCCCTTTACCGGCCTCGCGATGGCCACGAACTTCCTCCTTCAGACCAGTGGAAAGATGTGGCGCGCGACCTTCCTTGGGGCCTGCCGACTCGGGCTGGTACTGGCACCTGTGGCCCTGATCCTGCCTCCCATTCTGGGTCGCCTCGGCGTGCAGATAGCCCAACCCGTCACCGACATCCTCACTACGCTCATCGCCATTCCCCTCGCGCGCGGCGTCCTCAAGGAGCTACACGAATTGGAGGACGCCGAGTAAGGGGTGACAAGGGGGACAGTCCCCTGGGTACCCAGGGGCTGTCCCCCTTGTCACGTCGGCGCACCCCATTCCCTCACGAAGTCTGCTCCGACTCCGGCGCCAACGGCATCTTGCGCGTGACGAAGAAGAACGCGACCGCGCATACCGAGCAGATGCAACCCAGCACGATCACGGCCGACTGGTCGCCAAGCGACAGCAGCGCGCCAAGCAGCAAGGGTTGCACGATGAGCAGGATGCTACGCACGCCAAACATCGCACCGACCGCCATGCCCGTATGTAGCCCATCCGCCTTTGCCGAGCGCGGCCACAACGCCTTCCACGCATCCGACGTCTTGCAGAGCAGGCCCACCAGCGCGATGGTGACGACCGCCCAAACGATCGTGGTATTAAAGGAGAAGAGCAGGAAGACGACTCCCAGCAGAGACACCGCGGCCAGCGCGAGCCACCACTTGTCGTACCTCCCTTCCAACCACTCGATCCCTGAGATCGAGACGTACACCACGAGCTGCCCAAGTACGGCGAGGTTGTTGATCGAAGAGGTCCCGATGCCGAGGTTTGCCGAAAAGAGCGGGAAGAGGAACGAGTTGTAGCCCGCTGCGAGTATCGCGGGCAGCATGACGAAAAAGATGACCGGAAGCGTTGTCTTGCTCGTCAGGAGTTTCACGATGGCTTCCGTGCGAGACCTCACGCTTCGAGCCTCGTGCTCCATCGGGTGACGGGTACTCGGCAGCACGCGGTCAGCCATCACCACCACGATAGCACTCACAACCGCAACGAGCACATACACCCACGCATTGCCGAGCGTCTGTGCAGCGTAACCGCCAAGCACGGTACCCAAGGCCGCCGCAGACGTATCGGTGCGTTTGATGCCCGCAGCAGCCGTGGCGCGAACCTCGTCAGTGTCGGCACGACGCGGTAGTGAGTAGCTCAGCGTATACAAAAGACCAAAGGGAGCGGCCATAAAGAGCTTTGCCAGGCAGTAGAGCCAGTAGTTCTCCATCCACACAACACCCGCCGCAAAGAGCGCCGCCGCCACCATGACAATCGCGCCTCGCATCATGAGCTTATGGATGAGCACCCGCGATCCGATGATGCCATATACCACCTGCCCTATCGCCAGACCAATGCCCGCCATCACTGCCGGCAGGGCAAGGTAGAAACCAGAGGTCTGCATGCCCGCTGAGCTCAGCAAGGCACGCGCAATGAGTGCGGTCATGACGGAGTCGATGCTCGCAAGCAGCGTGACAAAGAACGAGAAGGGCCGTGTGAGCACAGCGATGGAGTCGTGGTGGTGATGCAGCAGGCGAAACTCCTCAAAGCACTTGGCGCAGGCAACGAGCTCGGCATACGTGAGGTACACCACAAGCACCATGACAAGGAGTGCGATGGTACGCTGCACCTGATCCTTGGCAACCGAGGCAGAGAACGTCCTCAGACGACTTCCTATCTCGATAACGCCGACGGTTTCTTGTCCATCTGGACTCGGTATCCTCACCAGTCGGTATAGTGTTGCATCACGTAGCGTGCTACCGGTACGAATCTTCCTATCCACCTCACCGCTCTCAAACACCTCGCCGATTTCGTCGGCCTTGGCGGCAGCACCCGCGCTTGTGCCTATGACCTGTCCTTCCGATGAGCCAATCAGGTAAAAGACACCCTTGTCATCCATACCGTATACTGTGGTGTATGTTCCCAATCCATTGAAGGTCGCATCGTACGAAAGGCCGATAACATCGACCTCGATGTCAGTGATTCCCTCACGCGCCTCTTTCGACGATGCCCCTTCGTTGCGGATGAAGTCACGATCGTTGCACTTTTGCATGCTCTCGCTCAGTTGCGTCAACGCAATGTCCTGAAGGTAATCAGCGAAGGTGTTTATCTCCTTGGTGCGTGTCTGCATCATCGACTGATAGGTCCCATAAGAGATGTAGCCAATGGCCAATGCCACGACAAAGACAACAGCAGCCGAGCCAAACAGAGGGCCAATCTTCCCCAAGTCTCCTTGCGCGGCAAGCTGCCACGCCTTACGCAGCAGCACCACCACGATGTACAACGCCACGTAGAGACGACATGCGTACGTCACGCATGTGAGCACCGCAAGCGACTGAGAGACACCAGCTTCCTTGAGCGTCGTGCAGCTCTCATCGTCCAAGCCCATGATCACGACGGCACCATGCTCGAGATTGCAGGCAGCAAGTTTGTAGCCATTCGCATGGAGGCTACTGCACCCCTCCCCTCCTTCGAGGTGTTTGAGCTTGCCCGCATCATCTATGCGACAGATGCTACCGCTCACGTCATCGTAGAGATAGACGTCCCCGTCGTCTGACATGTCCACCGATGTAAAGACGCAATCGCTCCAGCTGCTCCGATTCGTGTCATGCTTGGCAAGGGCAACATCCGTGGTCACGCTGGCACTCTGATCTTCGGTGGAGGAAGACCCCCAATCGTCGTTGAGGATGCCGCGCATGCTGATGGTAGCGATGGCCTTTGCCTTGGAGCTATAGCCGATGTCATATACCTGTGTGTAGTCTGTCTCGAGTCCTTCGACCTCGAATGACTCGCTGCGATTCGCATAGATGAGCTGCATGGTGGATGTGCTCATACCATAGAGTTCATCGTCGAATAGAGCAATGTACACACCGCCGCTGTCGGCATTGTCGAGCGCCTTTATGGAGGGCGTGTTCTCCGCCTCCACAATCCGCTCGTACACGACCTTCTCCGACTTTCCGTGCGTACCGTAGACCACCACGCGCTCACACTCGATGATGTCGCTGTCCTTCTGGTACTTCACGCCTGCCACATAGACGCCATCCTTCGCGACGCAGACATCCGTGATGGCCTCGATTGGTGAATTGAGTTTGTCGCAGTTTACGATGCCCGTTATTTCGAAGTCCGCATTGAGGATGAGAACGCGCCGACTCTCTCGGTCCACGACAGCCGTATGGCTACCCGACGAATCCGCCTCGATGGGCACCTCGAACGGAATCCGACCGAACGGTGAAGATGGCAGCACCTCACCAAACATCGCGATGGTCACCAGCCCGCACAGAACCGCAAACGCCACGGCGATGGCGCGAAGATGCGGAAAATGTGCACGTTTCATGCTGGAGGCCACCCTCTTTCATCGCGTTTTAGATTCTCATCCCATTCCCTGTACCAGGGAATGGGATGTAGTTCAAAGCGAGTGCTTTTTCCGAAGCGCTATCCAACCGTGCAGGTCATAACACCCGGCTTGGTGACCGAAAGCTCGGAAAGCATCTTGCGCAATATCGCTGACGATATTTCGTCTTGAAGTATTTCGCTTGAGAAATCGACTCCAAACTCAGAGAGCTTGCTCGCATCAACCTCCAGATGGGCCTTCTCGCCGCCTTCTGCCACGGAGACCGTATACGTGATGTTCGGGTTTGCAATCCCCTGTCGGCGCGCTACGGGAACCAAGGATTCCATCGTAAGCTCCTCGATCGCCAGCTGCAACTCGTTGGCAATTCGACGTCCCAGGAACTGACGCCCGCAGAACGTGTGAAGCGATGCCTCCATGGCCGGATAGTCAAACTCCAGCGCATCAATCTTCCAGGTCCAGCTGCGCACACGGAAGATAAAGTCATAAGTCTCCTGCCGCTGGGGATGCTCAAAGATCTGCTCGGGCGGACCAGCTTCCCACAACTCGCCGCGGTCCATATAGAACACACGCGTGCTCGCCTCACGCGCAAAGCGCATCTCGTGCGTGACCACGAGCATCGTGAGACCACGCGAAGCAAGGTCCTTCATGACCGAGAGCACCTCAGAGACCATGGTGGGATCGAGCGCCGAGGTCGGTTCGTCGAAGAGCAGGATATCCGGATTCATAGCCAGGCCACGCGCTATGGCGACGCGCTGCTTCTGCCCACCAGAGAGCTCACGCGGATAGTAGAGCGCCTTGTCCTTGAGGCCAACTTGGGCGAGCAGCTCAAGCGACTGCTCGTAAGCCTCCTGCTTGCCCATGCCCAAGAGCTTCGTGGGACCAAGCATGATGTTTTCTGCCACAAGCAGATGGTCAAACAGGTTGAAGCTCTGAAACACCATGCCCATCTTGCGACGCATGACATCCAAGTCCACGTCGGGTGCGCACATGTCCTGACCGTCTACCAGGATCTGACCGCTCGTGGGCGTTTCCAGACGGTTGAGGCATCTGAGGAACGTGGACTTTCCGGTACCAGAGGGACCAATGATGGAGATGACCTCCCCGCGATCCACGTAGGCATTCACGTCCTTGAGCGGCACAATGTTGGGGTACTCCTTGCGCAGGTGCTTTACCTCTATGATGCTCATTACAGCTCGACCCCCTTGATTGCCCTCGGCTCTTTCTTGGGCTCGAGCTTCTTTGCCCAGAGGCTCAGGAGCCATGCCATCAGGCGGCAGAGCACGAAGTAGATAACTGCGATGGCAATGAGCGGGAAGAATGCCTCCATGGTACGCGCGCGAATCAGGTCGCCGACGCGAGTGAGGTCCTGCACCGCGATGTATCCCACGACGGAGGTGTCTTTGATGAGGCTCACGAACTGCGCAATCAGGAGTGGCACGCACTGGCGCGCAGCCTGAGGAAGCACAACGAGGAAGAAGGTGTCGCTGTCACCGAAACCCAAGGCACGTCCGGCCTCGACTTGTCCGGCATCGATCGCACGGACGGCATTCCACATAATCGAACCCGCTGACGCCCCAAAGATGAGCGTAAAGACCAAAATCGCGACAACGACTCCAGAAATGGTAAGCGCCCCGAACACCACATAGTAGAAGACCATGAGGACTACGACTACAGGCAGGCCCCCAAGTAGGCTCTCGAGCAGATGGATAAGCTTGTCGGCAAGGCCACTCTCCCGCTTCCGCCGCAGCAGCACAAAGAGAAACCCGAGTGCAAGCCCCGCAACGCCAGATATCACAGAAATGAGCAGGGTCACGATTAATCCGGAGAGGATGAGCTGCCAACGGCCTTCGGTAATAAAGGTACGCTCGAAACTGGCTGCAAGCCCCTCAAAGAATCCCTGCTCTTGTTCCGCGACTGCCGCCGTATCGCGCACGACAGCCACTATGCCTCCGTCGTAGAACGGCTCGGTCATGTCGACCATCTTCTTGCGCTCTTCGGTAATGGAGAAGCAGCTCGTAGCCACGTCTGCCTTGCCCGACTGAACCTCGGCGATGAGGGAGCCCGATGCAAGGCTCTTGGTCTCCATGCCATACCCCAAATCACGGAAGATATGACACAGCAAATCGACAGTCATGCCACTCGGTGTTTCGCCTATCTGATAGGCCATGGGCTCAGAATCAGCCCCGACCGCCACGCTAAGGGTTCCCTTGGAAGTATCCCAGTCCTGCTCAGGCAGGGTTTTGTTGGTGTCATCTGTGCTCGTCCACTTCTTGTAGAGCTCCGCGATGGTTCCGTCCTCGCGATAGGCTGCGATGCGCTCGTTGAACATCGCGGTGTAGGGGCTGTCTTTTGCCAAGACGAACCCGTAGTGGTCTTCCACAAGTTTCTCGGGCAGAATGCCGATGCCTGTGTTTCTGCTTACCGCAAGCTGTGCTACCGGCAAGTCGGTAATCATGGCGTCAATCTTGTTTGTCTTGAGTGCCTGGATAATCTCGGCATAGGAGTTGTAATACGAAAAGTCCTTCTGCTCGAATCCGTCGTAGTTACTGAACAAAATCGTGTCGAAGGCCCCTCCGCTGATCATGCCAAGCGACTTTCCAAAGAGCTCATCGACGGTCTGAAACTCGTACGTCGAAGTGTCTTCCGTTTTCGTCGCTTCATCGGCTGATTCTGCCACGGCTTTGGGCACTGAGCCCCATCCGATGGCAAACAAGACGGCCAACGCAATCAACGCTATGAAGGGCGTTTTCAGCCGCGTTCGATTCATTGTTGTGCACTCACCTCCAAGTCTTTTACTACACATCTATACCAAGCCAAAGCTATTTGCTCTCGTCGTAGTTCGGAGAGTCCGCTTTGACTTCGCTTCCGTCACCCTTCGTCGTATCATATTCCTCGTCAAGGTCTGCGTACTTTCCCTCCTCATCTGCCAATAACTCTTCGTACGAGGCTGTGGCTTTGGGCATTGGTCCGACAACAGTGTTGTCAAAATCAGTAAACTCGATATCCAGCTCGGTAATGCTCTTGTCGTACTCCAGCACATGGCCTACCAACACCATACGCCCTTCTTGGTCGAAACCGAGAGTCACGGTGCTTGCGCGAACTGGATTCCCGCTCTCCGCCATCATGGTCAAAACCTCGTCAGATGCGATGTACTTCTGGACATCGAGCGTTAGTTTGTAGATGGACGCCTCGCCTTGCTGTTCCTTATCCACGCTGGCAGCACAATCGACGATGGAATTCAAATCACCAATCTCCGACTCTACGTAGGCTTGCGGACCGTCAAAATGACCCAAACCAAACTGTTCAGTCGAGCCAGAATAGACGGTGTCATCGGCAACGTATACGGCATCATCGCCGTCAGAGAAATATTGCATAGTCATGTCACCTATTTTGTGTGTCATGCTCGTCTTTAGCTTATCGCCGCTCGCATCGAACTGATAGGTGCTCACCGACTCTAGGACATTGGGCTCCGAACTCGTCTCGTCAGCTGAGGCACCCTCAGTAGTCTCGGAGCCATCCTCAAAGGTCGCCTTAGCTCTTTCGGTCGCTGTGACCGACTTGAATGCAGGCTCATTCGAGATGGCTGATTTCAGCTCGATGACAACCTCGCTTTGAGGTTGATCAGCCGCAGGGGCAGTCTCTCTCTCGGGCTGAGGCCCCACAGCCCGCTCATCGGCACACCCCGTCACCGTACCCACTGACAGCACCGCCACCAGTGCTGTGGAGACGAAAGCTGTTGTGCGTTTCATGAGACCCCCTTACCATTCATAGTTTTGAGATTATACACGAATATCGAGCCGAGGCACCCGCTACGCAACATTGAGAATACACGGTCGCATCACAGCATCAGAAATTCGATAATCAGCACGAGCACGCAACACGTGGCAGCTACCTGAAAGAGGCTCGCACCAAACCATGCAGCCACGATGCCGACGATGAGCGCGATAGCTCCCGCCAAGGGCAGGTCCGTGGCCTGCACAATGGCAGGAAAGGTCATGACCGCAAGCGTGACATAGGGAACGTAGTACAGAAACGAACGAACAAAACGGCTCTTGATAGGCCTGCGGATGAGCGTGAGCGGCAGAATCTTGACCGAGAGCGTGACCGCCGACATTACGGCAATATAGACGAGAGTGTTATGCTGCATCCGCGTCCTCCTCATCGTGCTGCAACTCCTCGTCCGACACGGGGAAGAGCAATGCCGCTGCCGAGGATATGGCCACCGTCAAAACAATGGTACGCGTGCCAGCGGACAGTCCTGCGAGGGCGGGGACAACCGTAAAGAGCAGGCTTGCGGCGAAACTCACGACCACACATCCCAGCACGATGCGGTTCTGCCGCGCCGGCGGTATGATGATGGCGAGGAACATGCCATAGAGTGCGACCGAGAGAGCGCTCACGGCACGTGCGGGTAGAACGTTGCCCATCGCAATCCCGAGCGCCGTGCCAACTGACCAACCCGAGAGTGCCGGAACGAACGCCCCATACGAGTAAAAGGGATCAACCATGCCCGGGCGGGCAATCGCGATGCCAAACAGCTCGTCGGTCACGTCGAAGCCGACCAACACCCGATGCAACGTGCCCGTCTTTGGCGAGAAGCGTTGACTGAGCGCCGTGCTCATGAGGAGATAGCGCGCATTAGCAATGAGTGTGACGACAGCTAGTTCCAAGTAGGATGCATTGGCGGCCATGAGGGTGAAGGCAGCATACTCACCGGCGGAGGCATTGTTGAGCAAGCTTGCCACGAAGCCCTCCCACGGCGTGAGCCCCGCACTCCGCGCGGCAATGCCAAGCGAGAAGGCCACCACGAAGTAGCCAGCTCCGATGGGAACGCCATCGCGCATGCCTTCCTTTATTGCCTTGCCATGCCGGGCCAGAATCCCGTTCCCGCTTGCAAACACCTGACTCACCTACCCTGCACTCTCGATCTCTTTGCAGCTAGCCGTATCATGGTACATGATAGAGGTTATCCCCATCGTGTAACTTTCAACTCTAAGCACCCATTGCGCAATACGCTGCACAGCCCTATCGTATAAATGTTTAGGGACTTTACTCGAGGTTGGCTAGAGGGACGGCAATGGCGCTAGAGATTCTCATTGACGCATACGGCTGCGACTCCGTGGCACTTGATGATGAGGAGAGAATCCGAGAGGTCGCAACGCAAATCGTGGATGGCATGGAATCAAGGATTCTCGATCAGCGCGTACATCACTTCACACCGCAGGGCGTAACGTATGTCGCGATTCTTTCCACCTCGCACCTCGCCATCCACACATGGCCGGAAAGCTGCTACGCAGCCATTGACGTGTTTTCTTGTACGCACGCCAATCCCAAACAGATAGAAGCTTCGATCAGACGAGCGCTTGGGACGACACGATGCCGCATGCAATGCATCGAGAGGGACACAGGAGGAAGCAATGAACTTTAGCGTGGGACATGACCTTTCGGTTCAAGGCGTGAAGTACCTCATTCTGGGGTCCATCCTGTATCGTGACCGCGGACAAGGTGACGAGTGGGAAGAGTATCGCCTTCGCAACAGCAATGACGGGTCAATATCGTGGCTCTCGTACGACACGGGCAACGACGAGTACGAGATGTCGTTTATGGTGAGCACTTCCAACCCACCGCAGGGGTATCACCGCGTGGATTCTGGTACGCAGGTCGTGTGTGGTCGCGCTGGCGACGTAGACGTGGACAATGGTGAGACCGCTCAGTACGAAACGTGGGAGGATGCCGAGGGAGAACACACTTTCTCGGTGGAGCGCTGGAGTGACGGAACTGAGTACTCTCGCGGCATGTACGTGGAGCGTAGCGACATCAAAGACCTGGGTCCGTCACCTGACGCAAAGAAGCCACGTGGCAATGGCTGCCGTAATGCTTTATTAATATACATCGCCTTAGTGATGCTTTTTCCTTTCCTGTCGTTACTTATGCCGACCAAAAGCGATTATGAGACAGACATCTGTGCAAAGCTCGACAACGATTATCCCTACATCGAGGTAACCGAGGCAGCCGACAGCGATCAGCCCGATGTGAAGACCTATGCCACCGAGTTCTCGGTCTACGACGCCTCGAATGACATTATCAAGAAGCTGGAAGGATACGTTCGTAACGTGCGGGAGGATGATACGGGACAAACGGTCGCAATTCTCACCGACAATGAATACATCCTCGTATACAAGGACGCGGGTGAAGACGGCCTTGGACAGGAGGAAGTGCAGGCCAGCGCGGAGGACAGTACAAAGGAAGCCAGCGAAAAGACCGATGAAGATAGTACCGCGGAGACGAGCAGCCTAGAAACCAATCATCCGAAGACGCTTGTGCAGGTATCGAGCCGAAAGCACGCATACTCCACCGATCGACGGCCTTATCATGCACGCCATAGTTCGTACTTGTGGTATCGGCAGTTCTATCGAGCGGTAGGGTATACCAGCGATAGCGAAAGCTACAAGGACACTGAGTCATCTTACAGTCACTATACAGGTGAGACGGCCATCGACAGTTCTACGACAAGCCCATACGAGACCTACGCCAGCAGCGTTCGCCAGGAGAGCATAGCAGCCAAGAAAACGTCTGGTGGAGGAACCTCGTATGGAAAGTAAGTGCGACGAATCGGCTGAGGCAGCCTCGAACGATTCAGAGGCATTCGTTGAGTGGCGTCCGCTGCTCTTTGTGGTGCTCATAATATCGGGCTGTTCCATCTGCTACGAGCTCATCATTAGCGCTATCAGCACCTATCTGCTCGGCAACAGCGTACTGCAATACTCGGTTACCATTGGGCTCTATATGGCTTCGATGGGGCTAGGCGCCTACCTTTCCAAGTACGTCGTGAACCATCTGTTTCGAAGACTGACACAAATCGAGCTTTTGGTAGGACTTTTGGGAGGTACGAGCTCACTGCTGCTATTTACATCACACCTGTATCTCAGAAACTACGTCATCTTTATGTATGCCGAGGTCATAGCCATCGGCGTCCTGGTTGGCGCGGAGATTCCCATTCTCACTCGCATCGTAGAGGCTGACAAACGTCGGTTGCACGTAACGCTTTCGTCCATCTTTTCCGTTGACTACCTCGGCGGGCTGCTGGGATCAATCGCGTTCCCGCTTCTGCTGCTTCCCCAGCTCGGGTTCTTTGCCACGTCGTTTTTTTGCGGACTCGTCAACGTGGTGGCGGCAACCATCATCCTATGGCGTTATGCGAGGCGCATCGACGGTGTGAGGTCGTTGCGCATCGTGGCGATATGTCTACTCGCGAGCATGGCAACGGGCATCGCACTCTCGCAAAACATCTCGAGAATCATCGAAGGCGGCTTGTATCGTGACACCGTGATTCTCTCAGAGCAGACGCCATACCAAAAAATCGTGCTTACAAAGCGGGACGATGACCTGAGGCTCTTTTTGGACGGTAACATCCAGTTCTGCTCGAAAGACGAGTATCGCTATCATGAGGCGCTTGTGCAGATTCCCATGGCAATGACCCCCTCGCACGAAAACGTGCTCGTACTTGGTGGCGGCGATGGCCTTGCCGCACGCGAGATTTTGAAACATGACGACGTGAAGAGCATCACTGTCGTAGACATCGATCCCGAGATAACTCGTCTGTGCGCCGAGCAAGAGACTATTGCAAGACTCAACGGCGGCGCATTGACGGACAAACGCGTACGGGTTCTCAACGAGGACGCAAAGCAGTTTCTAGCCGAGAGCCACGATGCGTATAACGTTGTAATTATCGACCTACCCGACCCAAACAACGAGGCGCTCAACCAACTCTATACCGGTGCCTTCTACAGACTCGTCGCCGCACATCTTACGGAGGGCGGGACACTTGTCACGCAATCGACAAGTCCGTACTATGCGCGCGAGGCGTTCTGGTGTATTCACGATACCATGGAGAAAGAGGGTCTATGTGTGCTCCCGTATCACCTGCAGGTACCATCGTTTGGTGACTGGGGGTTCAACGTGGCGTCACGCGGCAAGTTGAATCGTGATGTGCACGTGGAGGTCAATACCAAGTACCTTACCGACGAAATCGTTGGGGCGATGTTTGAGTTTGGCAAGGACGAAGCTCATCCCGATGACATTGTCACCAACACCATGAACCGTCCAGTGCTCGTCGAGTACTACGACAAGGCGTTGACTTCGTGGGGCTAGCCATACGTACGTACAAACTCGTCAATGGGCAGAGGCTTCGAGAAAAGGTAGCCCTGCAGATAGTCGGCACCAATGTCTGAGATGCACAGTGCCATTTCCTCGGTCTCGATGCCCTCTGCCGTGATAGTGTAACCGACATCCTTGAGGGCACTCACCATCACGGGCAACAGGTAATTCTTGTCGTTGCTATAACCGTGTACGAGCGACATGTCCAACTTGATATTGGCAAAGGGATAGTCGGACAGGCGGACGAGGTTAGAATAGCCCGTCCCATAGTCGTCAAGGGAGAACCTAAAGCCCATGTCGTGAAGCTGGAGAACCTGTTTCTCAACTAGGGAATAGTCAATGAGGCTCTGCTCGGTAATCTCGAGGTGAATCAAATCCGGCGAGATGTCGTGCTGCTCGAGGATTTGCGTGAAACGTTCAACTATGTCGCGCTGAACGCACTGAAGAGGCGAAAGGTTGATGTTGATCCATTGAAGGCCGAGCTGTCGCAAATCATGAGAGGTGATGAATACGCAGACTTTGTTGAGCACCTGAATGCCCAGCTTGTCGATAAGGCCCTCATGCTCAGCGATGGGGATGAACAGCGACGGTGGTACGATGTCACCATGTTCATCACGGATACGTGCCAAAGCCTCGGCACCGACCAACCTGTGTGTGCCGCTCAAGACGATTGGCTGCAGGAAGACCTCGACCTCGTTGTGCTCAAGCACACGTTCGAGCGCACGGATAGTCTTGATCTCCTCATGTATGTCCTCGATGCTCAGGATGTCCTTGTCAGAGTCGGGTGCCGTACCGCTGTCACGTGCGGCGCTTTCGAGCGCGAATAACAAGGTGCCAATGATGACGTCTGGCGTGTTGAGGTCGGTCGTTTCATCGATGTTTACGAAGCGTACGTCAAGGTCGAGTGCGTTCCCGTCAGTTTCCCACGGCTCGAAAAAGCGTGTGCGAATGCGCTGGTAAACGTCTTCCCAGTTCGCGTCATTTTCGCCTGTCATCGCGAGACGACCTGAGCCCAAGTAAAAAAGGACATTCTGGGGGAAGCTCTGCATCAACCAGATACAGATGCTCTCGATGGCACCGTCAATACGCTTCGAACCCAAGACGACTCGGTCCTGCTGATAGTTCTTGACCACCATTCCTAAGACATGGAGACCATCATTTTCGTGGGCCTCTGAGAGCAGGATTCTGAGTCCGCGCTTGTTGAATGCGATTCGACTCTGGTCAATGTACAGATGAGGGTTCATGAAGGCAAAGAAGATGGTGGTAATGGCCATCGTGCAGAAGGTGTCCATCACCAGCACTCGGGGAAGGAGCATGCGTAGGACGTTACCTGCGAGCAGTATGGCGTTGTAGGCGATGAGACCATTGCGCTCATGGCGGCGAAGGCCTTGGCCACGCCGAAAAAGCAGCAGGAGCGAGAGCCCGATATAGAGGAACGAGCACAGGTAGAGTATTCCATAGAGGGGGCCACTGTGATAGCCCGTACTGTCTATGTAGAAAACAGCTCCCGTGAAGGCGCTCGAGACGCAGAGTGCTTCACCCAGCCAAAACGGCATCGACAACAGTATCTCAATGCACCGCTGAGCCTCCGAGGCAATATGTATCACGCCGAGACCAAAGCGATAGAACCAGTAAGATCGTGCAAAGAAGAGCATGAAATAGATCGTGTTCGCCACATAGAGAGAAACGCTGCTCAGACTTTGATAGTTCTGGTCAGCCAGCGATGAGACAATGTCTGACGCCATGACGAACAACTCCAATGCCAACAGAATCATAAAAGTCCTGTTTGCACGAATCGGCAGGCGTGGCTCGCTGAAATAAAACCCTAGTATCGTAAACAGCATGAGCACGCACGGCATCATTAAGCTAAAGTCCCACATCGCCACCTCCTCTCCCTGAAAATACATCATAACATGATTGCTGATGGCATATGACCCAGTTTTTGGGGACGTAAAGGGTATACTATCTAGGTCAGTTTTGACCACGATCCCGCTGTGGGTTTGTGGTCAAAACTGACCACAAACCCACAGCGGGATCGTGGTCTTGCGGAAGAAAGCGCTCTATGATGCGGACACAGGCCTCAAGTCCCGCTTGGTCGGCAGCGTCGAACCGTTCGAGGTGCGGGCTGTCGACGTCAAGCACGCCAACGACATGGCCTCCTACATGCAGGGGAACCACGATTTCTGCGCGTGAGGCGCTATCGCAAGCAATATGACCTGCAAACTTATGCACGTCATCCACCCTTATTGTTTCGTCTTGCGCTAGAGCGTTGCCGCACACGCCCCGACCACTCGCGATGCGCTCGCAGGCAACCCTGCCTTGGAAGGGACCGAGAGCGAGCTCGTCTTCGCCAACCCTCTGCCCTAGGACGCGGCCGGTCAGGTAGAAACCCACCCAGTTCAGATCATCGAGCGATTCCATCAGGTGCGCCGAGGCGTTCGCAAGCACCGATACCCACACGTCAGTCCCCTCAAGGAGTGCAGCGAGCTGGCTTTCTACAAGCGCCCAATCCGTACGGTTTGCCATCATGTCCCCCTTCATCATCGTGACCACAAACCCACAGCGGGATCGTGGTCAGTTTTGACCACGATCCCGCTGTGGGTTTGTGGTCTTATGCACAACAAGGTACCATTAGTTCAGCGCAGCCACATACAATGGAGGTGTCAAGCATGATGGGCAAGAAAAGACTTTCGGTTTTGCTTGTTGGAGCACTTACGATTCCGCTCGCAGCGTGCAGCAACTCCCCCACTCCTGCTCCAACTGACTCACCAATGAGTTTGTCACAGACAAGCGACGCGCAATACGCGGATTATGCTGGGCACCAGTTCTCGGGCAAAGATCCTTGGGAAGGAACGCTCAGCGTCACAATCGAAAGCATCGTCAATGGCAACATGGACTGGACCTTCACCGATGAGTTCGAGGGCCACAAGCTATTTCAAACTCAGAAGGCCACGCCCCTTCACGACGGAACGGCAGACTTTGACATTCAGGGAAGAGACGCAGAACGCGACAACGTAAGCTTTGCCTACCGGGGAACTCTTGAGTTGAAGGATGGCAACGTAGTCGTCACGCTTCTCGCTGGAGCAGTCACGGAGGAGTCTCCGGAGGGAGGCTCCTCCTATCATTTCGCCGAGGCGCTTCTAAGCTCGGGCCTCTCGAATCAGGTTGTCTTGGACAAAGTTGCCGATGACTCGTAGGACAGGCAAGAGGGGTGATACCCTCTTGCCCATCAGTGCGTTGTCGCTAAGCGTCAACTGATTTCGCGAGGTCGTACTTCTCAACGTCGAGCACTGCCCTGCCCTTGCAGGAGAATGTAATGGCATCGGCCGTGACCTCGGTGGGAATAGTCATGCTCATGGCACGAATGCCATCGTTTGCGAAGACCTCGACGCTGTACTTGTCGAGCACCAAGCGTAGACTCAGCTTTGCAGGAGCACCCGGCACGTTGCACTTGCGGTGATGCACGTACGCACGACGAGAACCCGCATGAATTCGACTTACTTCCAGAGAGCCGTGCGCAGGCCGATATCGAACGGATGAGTGGAATCGGCTGTCTTGGGCGAACCAGATAACAAACTCCTTGTAAAGGTCGCCCTCGTCCTCGGGGCGAATGTCCACCAGTAGGTCCACAACACGCCCACAGACGCCCTCTAGCGCGATGGGATTCTCGTCCACCGTGATTCCATTATGAACGATTTGATTCATGCGCAAACCCTCTAGCTCGCGGATGGGCCACTGATACAGACGTCCGTTGCGTACGCTGAGCTCACGCGGAGTAGCCATCTGGCCAAACCAACTACGAGCGCGCATCAGACCTGCTGTGGCATCCCAGTTCTGCATCCAGGCAACCATGACACGACGGCCGTCAGGTGTCAGGAGCGTCTGCGTGGCGTAGAAGTCTATGCCATGGTCGATGGACGAAACTGTCTCCTCCACGAGTTCACCGCTCTGCTGGTCTAGATGTCCCACGATGCAGAGCGTCCCGTTGCCACTATAGAACTCATGACCTTCGGGTAGCATGTCTTGCGGACTCAGCAGCAGGACATCCTTTCCGTCGAGCTTGAAGAGGTCGGGGCATTCCCACATGATGCCATAGCGCCCTCGATTGCGGGACAGCACACGGTCGAACTGCCAAGAGAAGGCGTCCTCGCTGCGATATAGAACAATCTGACCACTCTTGTCCGGCCCCAAGTTTGCCAATGCCGCCCAGTATGTTCCGTCCTCCTCGCGCCAGATCTTTGGGTCGCGAAAGTGCTCGCTGCTCGAGCCCTCGGGCAATGAGGAAGCATCGATAACGGGATTGCCCTCATATTTCTGGAAGTTCACGCCGTCACCCACGGCAAGGCACTGTGTCTGGCACTCTCGCGGACTGCCGTCTTTCCGCTTCCCGTTCGCACCGGCACCCGTGTACATAAGCAGGAGCTGCCCGTCCGGAAGCTCTATGGCACTTCCTGAGAAGCATCCGTTGTACTCGTCGTACGGCATGTCAGGTGCAAGGGCGCACGGGAGGTTCCTCCACGTGAGAAGGTCCTTGCTCACGGCATGACCCCAATGCATCGGCGCCCACGTCGTTTTATAAGGGCTGTATTGATAGAAGAGGTGGTACTCGCCTTTGTAATACGAGAACCCATTGGGGTCGTTCATCCAGCCTACGTAAGACGAGAGATGGAAGCACGGACGATCCGCGAGATCGATGAAAGCTTCCATATGCTCTTCGTACGACCGCGCCTTTGCCAGAGGCTCGCTCTCCACGAATCCGTCCATTACATGCATGACGCCCTCCTTTGGTGAGCTGATAGATATCTCTATTGTAAGGCATTGGGGACATAAGGAAACCGAACCCTTTTGTTTCCGTTCACAGTGGTAAGGTGTTTAGGCCAACCACAAGTGTGAGGAGTCGCGGTGAAGACCAATGACATGCAGGGGCAGCACCACTCAGGACACGAGCATCATCATGAAAAACCGATGACCCATGAGGAGGCTGTGAGAGCGCTTCTTTTGCTGGGGCAGGTGGCGCTCGATGCAAGCGACTTCGATTCGGCCGTCGAAGCCTATGCAAGCGTCCTGAAGCTCGAGCCCAATGAGACCGCCCTGTACAATCTCGGTAGTCTGTATGCACGCGGACTCGGCGTCAGGCTAGACTTCGTGGAAGCAGCACGGCTCTTTCACCAAGCAGAGCTTCTTGGCAACGTCCGGGCCGGCAAGCTCTGCGGAAAATGCATGTTTGACTATATCAATGAGGGCATTAACACAAAGAAGCCCGCAGACCTGTATGCAGCCATGGCATTGTTTGTCTCGCGAGTCTACCCAGAGGCGACTGAAAAGCGCTCTGAAGTCGGTCGTGGTCTCTTTGCGATTGGCAGCACCTACCTCAACAAGGGAGTGCTCGATGCAGCCGAAAAGGCCTTTCGTGCCTCAGCTGAGTATTGCGAGAACGAAGACGCCAAATGCTATCTCGGACAGATTTCGCCCACAGAAGACCTACCTGAATGACTCGTGCACGAGCTGCCTCAGTCCTTGCTGTCAAGTAGGGTGCCTTTGGCGAGGTGGTAGAGCTTGGATGGCTGCAAGACTCCATCCGTCCAGCGCGTCTTTACCCATTGGGGCATGAGCGTGAAGGCGTAACGACCGATTCCTCCGTCATCGAGCGTCACAGGAATGGCACGGGCAAATGCCGAGCGAACGGCCTCTCTCCAGCGCCCATCAGCCACACCCCAGTCTTCCAATAGCCCCATGACTTTCGCGCCGACGCCATCCTCGAACGTGGCGAGCACGGCTTCTGGCCGTTCTATCCCAAACTGTACGTCGATGCCAAAAGTAGGTCCGAGCCGCCCATCCGAAAACACATCGAACTGGAAGTCAACCACATGCGGCGCCGTAGCCATGAGCGTCGTGATCTGCGCGAGCATGGCTTCGTCATATGCGGTGAATCCGATGGTGTCAAACACTTCTGCGAGGCGCGCCGGGTTAGAAGCACAAGTTTCACACTCGACATCGCTCAGGTAACCACAAGCACGCAGAGGTGAGCCCAAACGTCCACGAAACAGCCCAAAGTATGATAACGGCCAACGGACAGGCATTCGCGAAGCCAGGTCAAGGTAAAGGTCCGCACGATCAGGTTCGCCTACAGCTTCACAGAAGGGCCTCACCAAATCGTCGTTGGTGCGGGGCTGGAAATGAATGCCTGCCATGGGCGGTGTTTCTTCCTTTGTGTCGAGCTCGAAGCCGCAGCATATCTCCTCGCGCTCGCGACGTACGACGGCGTACCAGTCCAACATCGCGGCATGCTCCCCAGCTATGGGTGAGTCCACGCGCGTGCCAGGCTTAATTCCGCCAAAGAGCACTGTAACGTCCAACGACGGATCACCGATGAGCGGATGCTCTAGGTAGACGCTGGGGAATTCTTCACCAAGCATGAAGGGCAACGCAGCCTCTCGAGCTCGTTGAAGGCTCTCGCCAAAGAGCACTTTGCCGCGCCCCCCTTCAGCAGCTTGCAGCAGGAGCACCTGAAACGCATCTGCATGAGTAATCATGCTGATTGCCATAGCACGTTTACTCGCTTCTTTCCTCGGCTCCTGTCCCAAAACTTGGTCGTTATGAGCCATAACGGCGATCCTTTCTTTGCCGCAAATCCTCCCCTTGGATCCCAGCTATCAAATAGGCCTTTGCATCGGGCGACATTCCCTCGCGCCAACGCAGCTTCACAAAGGCGGGGTAGCAATAGATATTGGTAGAAAAGTCCCCCCGCGTCACACGCTTGGCAAACACGGTCTGTGGAAGAAGCGCGCATCGACCATCCGCCAAGTCTCGCGATTGCAGCCATCCCGCTAAGCGGCCAATCACGTTCTGGCGCGACGCATTATCCCAGTCAGCGGGCTGGAAACGTGCGCTTGCCGAGAGAGTGGGCAGAGCTTTTCCATCTGGCCCCACGTTGAACTGGAATTCCAGGGGAAAGGGCGTCCGCGCAAGGTCTTGAATGTCGGCCATCGCGCTATCGCAGAGGGTTCCGAGCCCAACAAGTGCCAGGTGTTCACGGAGCTTAGCGGCATCGTTTGCATAGGCGCGTTGCAACACATCACCCACAATGCACTCCACGCGTACCCATTTGTTCGCACCCAATGTCTCCCTTCCCGGAAACGTGCCCACATAGCATGCGTACCATTCCCGTGGGATACTCTCGACGAAGGTTCGGTATGAGTCCTTCGCGTCTAGCCGCCCGACCACTTCGAGGAATCCAAGCGCTACGGACATGTCTCTTTTGCCGAGGAGCAGCTGTACGGCTGGATGCTCCAAATCATGTGCGTGCGTGTCGAAGCTAAGTGCAAGCTGCCGGACGGACATTGGACTCTGTGCTGCGAACCAAGCAAGCGCATCGGCGTGTCGTCCGCCGTATCCGGCAAAAGTCGATTGCCCCTCTGCGACATCCTTGCGCGAAACGAGCGCATGAAAGTCAAACCAGGGGTTTCCTGCCAATGGAATCTCGAACCACAGCTCAGGGAACGCATCGCCGACAAGACTGCGCAAAAAGGCTTCGCGTGCATATGGAGCACAATTCCCAAACAATGCCGCTTCGCGCCCATTTTCTGCAGCAAGCGCATATATAATATTGTATAGCATCTCACGATCCATGCCTACGTCCCTCTTTTCGCACTATCCGGCATTGCCTCTCATTCATTATATGCAGCGCATACCACGAATGTCCCGAAATCCCACCATCATTCCTCCACTCGCAGAGACGCAACTACATTACTGTCGTATATCAAGTAACGTTACGTTTTCCATAGAAGAAGGGAAGCGAGTGCCATGAAGGCCACAAAGAGAATATCAGCATGCTTGGTCGGCGGGATGCTTGCGCTCACGTTGTGCGTATACGGATGCGGCGCAGCCACCGAGACTACATCCAAACAATCGCAGTCAACGGAAACGACAGATGTAGGAGGGGCAAGCGAATCGCCCAACTATCTTACCGACGATGAGCAGGCAATCTTCGCCGCAGCAGTAAAGGGTACTGAAGCCGAGGGTCTGAAGCCAACGGCCGTTCTGGCCACGCAGGTCGTAGCGGGCCTCAACTATGCGTTTCTCTGCCAATCCACGGACACGAACCCCACATGGCACATTGCCATCGTGTACAAAGACCTCAACGGTGACTCGTCGCTCTCAGCTTTGAACGACTTGGACCTCAATAACCTTCAGCTCTCCGACGAGTCGACTGCGGGGATGATGGGGGCGTGGGAAGTGTGTGAACCAGCCCCAGCAGCAGACCTTCCCCAAGAGGCGGCAACTGCCTTCTCCAATGCCATTGCTGACTATGAGGGCATTGAGTTCTCCCCCATCGCGCTGCTCTCCACTCAGGCGAATGAAGGCACCGACTATCGCATGCTCTGCGTGGGCACGACCATCACGGATGGCCCTGTCCATGGGATTTACGTGCTCGACATCCACGAAGACCCCGACGGCAGCGCCGAGATAACATCAGCCAATCAGCTCGCTCTAACCGCATATGTCAAGTAGGACGGACAAGGGGGACGGGGGAGTTTGTCCGCGTGCACGCGGACAAACTCCCCCGTCCCCCTTGTCCGTCCGTTAGAAGTAGCTCACTTTGATGCGCTTGCCCATTTCGCGTAGGCAAGAGGACAGCTCCTCCACGATGCTCATCTTGATGTTGAAGTTGATAGGCAAATCCGGGTTCTGATGCGCGGGGTTGATGGCGCGCCCGACGTAGAAGTTGATGTCCGTAGCTTCCTCGAACAAAAGCCGGCAGATGCGCGAGGCGCCGTCGTGACCGTAGTTCCATTCCTCGTACTGCTCGTTACCATGCAGGTAGTTCTTGGCATACTCCACCACCCTGCTCATGGTGATGACACCCTCCGTCACCAGATCGACGCCCTCGATTTCCGAGATTGGCGGCACACCGCCCGCGGCACCAGTCACTGGCTTGGCTTTAATCGGCTTGCGTAGGTACTTGGACGCGATGGCGGCGGTGGTACCGCCACAAATGATGTGCTTGCCTTCCTTTCCAAAGAAGAGGTTCAGCATCTTGTTGCAGTCATCACGGTCAGCCGGAGGACCAAAGAGGATGTTCATGGGCACACGCTGTCTGATGCGGATGACGCAAGCGGTGGCGTCATCTTGCGGACGATACGCATAGAGCTTGTCGCATTCGTCCACGAGCATCGTGCACAGCACCTTGGCCGTGTAGCCTGTCAACGACATCTCTGCCATGTACTCGGCGATGTCCTCGCGTTTCCAATCGCTGTTGTAGGTGACATCCGCACTGGCATGGGGACAGCCGTCGCTCATAGCCACGAACACGTCGCCCTCTTGCAGGCGAATCGTGGAACGGTAGATCTTTTTGCCCTCAATGCGAATCTCCGTCATGGGGTAGTCTGTCACGACGCCTTCGCGAATCAAGATGACCTCAGGGTTGTCGTACTGAATCAGCTCAGCCGTGTGGTTGCGAACCAAATGGATGATCGTGAAGGTCGAGTAAGCCACGCCGTGGTTGGCACTCACGGGAAGCGTCGCGGCAATGGTGGAAACACATTCCTCGATAGGGAGTCCTTCAGCCATCATGGTGGATATGATCTTTGACGTTAGCGTGGAAAGGATGCTTGCACGCACACCGCTCCCCAGCCCATCAGCGAGCACGACTACTGTCGAACCGTCATCCTTTTCCACTATGTCCACGTGGTCACCGCAGAGTTCCTCACCCGCGTGCTTGATGCTCTTGTAGCCAATGTCAGCGCACAGATCATTCATCGCTAATCGACTCCTTCAGCTTGGACATGGCAATCTTGGTCTCTGCCGCCGTCTCTCCGAGCAACGATGCAATCTCCTGCACGATGCGCATCTGCTTGTCCACGACCCTATCTGCGACCTGCACCGTCTCGTGCGCAATCTCCTCCTTGCGCTGGCGCTGTTCCTCTTCGACGGTCACATCATGCATGATGCACAAAATCATCCTGCCATCCTCCGCCGGAACGACGGTCTGCTCCACGTAGCGCTGGTATTCCGCCAGATACACTCGCTGGTTGTACACTCCCCTGCCCGAACGCTTGACGTCCATGAAGACGCGCGGGTCGAGTATGCGCACCACCTGATCACCCAAGACATCCGAAACGAACCGGATATTAAGCAGGCGCTGGGCAGTTTCGTTAAGCTGCTGTACCTCGAATGTATCGTTGAGTACGATGATGGCATTGGGACTGTTCCTCACCACGGCATCGGAGAAGCTCTCGGCCTTTTCCTTGAGGAACGGCAGGCACATGGAAATCTCCGCCTTGCCCTGCAGAATCGCGGCGGCCTTCTCGCGACAGGTGTCGTAACCGCAGGAGCCGCAGTTGAGCTCGTCGCTCGGCTTGAACTTGCCCATCTCGCGAAGAATCTGCATCACCTCGTACTCCGAGGGCTTCCTCTGTGCGCGGTCGATTGGCGAGAATTCCTGCTTCATGACGGCGACGTCTGGCTGTGCCACGTCGAAGTCCTCGCTACCGGCGAACCTCGCTACCGCCAGATGGTTTTGGATGATGGGATTGCGGTGATACTTCTCCATGACGGGGCCGCCCACGCAACTTCCCACGCAAGCAGACATCTCGATAAAGCACTTGTGTATCTTTCCGCTCGCGATGTCCTCAAGGGCAGCGATACAGTTCTCCACACCGTCGAGTGCCATGTAGGTGTAGTCGGGTGAATCCTGCGCCATGGTCTTGAGGATGCCGCCCGTCGTCGGAAAGAATCGCGCGAGGCTCTGCTTGCATGCGGTTACTTCATGCTTGAGCTCGACGTGCTCTTCCTCGAACCACGCCGTCAGCTCCTCGAAGGTGAGAGCGGCATCCACCGCATCACCATAGATCTCCGCCTCGTCCTTCTTTGCGACGCACGGACCGACAAAGACCGTCTTTGCCCCGGGAGTACGACGCTTGATGTCCATGCAGTGCGCCACCATGGGAGATGCTACATCAGCAAGGTAGGGCAGCTGTTCTGGGAAGTACTTGCGAATGAGCAGGTTGATGCTATGACAGCAAGACGAGATCACGATGTCGCGGTTTTCTTCCTTGAGCATGCGATCGTACTCGCGTTTGACCATCGTCGCACCGATTGCCGTCTCCTCGACGTCGTGGAAGCCGAGCTGCTTAGCCGCCTCGCGCATCGCCTCAATCCCGACGCCCTCATAGTTGGCAATGAAAGAAGGAGCGAGGCTCATGATCACCGGCTCACCGCTGCTGATAAGCACGCGCACCTTTTCCGTGCTGTCCACGATCTGCTTGGCATCTTGCGGGCACACGACGAAACAATGGCCGCATAGGATGCACTCGTCATCGATGATGTGCGCCTGGCCCGCAGAAAACCGAATGGACTTGACGGGACAGTGGCGGATGCACTTGTAACAGTTCTTACAGTTCGACTTCTTTAGTCTGAGGCAACTTCCCATTGCTTCCCCTCTCTCTTGACGGCTGGTTCTCATCCCCCATTCAGAATACTCCCGATGACATCAGAATTGGTCAGCGCTTCCACGAAAGGAACGTTGCAAAGGGATGGCGAGGTGACGAGCGACCTGTCTTCGATGTGTATGTCGTCTGGGTATCCCCAGACGGCCAGACGGCAGCAGACAGCACACCCATGCAAGATTGCAGGAGCGGGGTATGAACGTCATAATGATTAGTTCTTCTTATCGTGCTGAGGAGTCATTCCATGGAGCTACGCCAGATAGAGTACTTCTGCGCCGTTGTGGAGACGGGATCGTTCACCCGCGCCGCCGAACGTTGCCTCGTCTCGCAATCGGCCATATCGCAGCAGGTCAAGGCCCTTGAGGGCGAGTTCGGCTTCAAGCTGCTCAACCGACACGGACGCAGCTTCGACGTCACACCTGCGGGAGAGCTGTTCGCACGCAAGGCGGGGACGCTCCTCTCGCAATTGGAAGACGCGCGGTACGAGGCAGAGGGACTGGCAAACGGATGGGCGACCACGCTGGCGGTTGGCTACCTCAACCGCTACGAGGGTTGGGAGGTGCAGGCTGCCGTAACCGCCTTCGCCTCGCGTCACCCGCACATACCCGTGCACGCCACGGCCGGCAGCCACGACACGCTATACCAACTCATCCAGCGGCACGACGTGGACGTGCTCTTCTCCGACCGAAGGCGGGCCCTTTCTGACTCCTTCGTCAACATGCACCTCTTTGACGGCTGGCAGTATGTGGAGGTCTCCGAGGCAAGCGGCGTGGCATGGGCGGAACAGCTGACCGTGGCCGAGTTGGGCAACCTACCTTGTATCCTCATCGCCGCAGAGGACCAGGAGGAGATCGAGCGCGAATACTACCGCGACGTGTTGGGGTTCCGCAGCGACTTCCTTTTTGCCCGCTCGCGCGAAGAAGGACGCATGATGGTGGCCGGTAACCGTGGCTTCATGCCCGTGGAGACGCGCACGCAGGAGGGTCGCACAGGCGCGGCCATTCGGCGCGTCCCGCTTGTGGGCCAGCAGGGGCAGCTCAAGAGCGAGTACTATTGCTACTGGCCAAAGGACCGCACAAACAAACTCATCGAGGAATTCGCCGACATCTTGAGCGGAATGTTCGAGGGGTGACAGGACAAACGTCCCGGAGGCATTTGTCCTGTCACCCGCTCCTCTTCTCTTCGCCAATCCGTGCATGCAGCGCCAGCACGTACGCCTGTGGATTGTCCCTGAATTCGACGCAACGCCGCCCCTCGAACAAGCGCTTGTGGGGACAGCCGCCCACGCACATCGGAAGCCAAACGCACTCCCGACATTCCTCATCGGGTACGGGACACGCCGTGTTTAGATACATGGTCAGGTTGTCCGGATTGCTCGCCGTCGCGAATGGGTTCGCTGGGTCCCAATCGTGCGCCGTTCCGAATGCGATTGCGGGCTTGTCGATGGCTTCCCAACACTTCTGCAAATTGCCGCGCTCGTCTATGCCCACGGCCCATAGGGTGTGCGCACCGCAGAAATGGCCGCGTCCCGTTCTGAAGCGTTTGGCCTCTTGCCTGATGCTCACCTCACTGGCGTCAGAACCGCACAAGAGGTCAACCTGCCCGCCGCGCTCGTCAGCCACATCGCTGCCGAAGACAGGCGCTGGATAATACATGAGGTCGTTACCAGACTGCTTGGCGAGTTCCTCGACAAACGCCTCCAGCTCATCCATCTCGGACTTGTTGCCCTCGTGTACGTTGTGGCGTATGTTCACGCGGAATGGGAGGCTAATATCGCGCAGGTTGGCTATGATGCGCTCAAATGTCGGACCGCCATTCGCGAGGTGACGAGTGGCGTCGTGAGCGGCGCCCATGCCGTCAATGGTCACCTGGGCTGTTTCCACGTTGCACCGCCCGAGCATGTCGGCAATCTCCTGTGTGAGCAGGTAGCCGTTGGTGATAATGTCAGCGTGGTATTTACCACCCCGCTCCTCGATGAGCGCCATCAACCGATCGGAAAGCGACTCGATCACGTCAGGCGCAAGCAACGGCTCGCCACCAAACCAAGTGATCGAGAGGTCCTTGGCACCGGATGTGTCAAGCATGCGCTTCGCGAGGGCTACGACATCGTCCTGAACCTCAGAAGTCATCTTGTTGGCGGAGTGATTCTCGAAGCAGTACGGGCAATCGAAGTTGCAACCCATGGTCGGGCAGATGGTTAGCCCTAGTCCGTGTGGCATGGCACATGCGGCACGACCCATGGTCTCGAGCGCAGCACGCTCATCAAAGTCCGCGATGATGCCACGCTTTGAGAAGCGCTCGATGATGGGATGATGCTCGTCGAGCTCCTCTAGCACGGACAACAGGTACATCTCAATCGGCGTGTACTCCGCGCAGTTTCCCTTGAATAAGTTCGCAATCGCGACGTTTTTGGTGCCCGGGACTTCGGCCATGAGATTGTAGCACGATACGTGCCACCCGGCCTCCCCGGCCGTACGCTTTTCTTTCGCTCCGCTTTTCGAATCTTCGAAGCACACGATGTCACTCCTCGCGTCGATGGATTACCTTTAACGCAAACAACGCCTGTCACCTTGCCGCCCTCACATGAGCAAATCCTCAACGGACAAGCCCTCGGCGAGCACGTCAAGGTCCACATGACCTGCCTCGTTGGCGGCTCCCACCACCTCGCCTACGTCACTATACTGCCAGATTGTCCAACTCCCTTGCGGCCACTCGACCCAGACGGGCCACTTGCGACACGATACCCATAGGTCGTATTCGTCAAAGTGACCCTTGAGGTAGCGGTCGTATATGTCGTTGCCCGCATAGATGATGGGTTTCTTGCCGCAAGCAGCCTCAACTTCCCTGACGAACGTCGCAAGCTCTCGTTGCACGTCCTCTGCCGCAGGCGGGTTCTGTTCCTTGTCACCATACCATTCCACGTCGACGGCAGGCCTCAGTGACCGGATGGATGGGTCGCCCCATGCCCGCGATGCGCTCGCTACGAAGCTTCCGGCCTGCGCGGCGCCTGGCGAGTCGAACGAAAAGAAGTGATACGCGCCGAAAGCAATGTGGCTGCCCGCAGCCTGGGCGCATGTGGCCTGGAACTGAGAGTCAGTGTGGGTGGTGCCTTCGGTCGCCTTGGCGTACACGAACCCCATGCCCGCATTCTCGAGGGCGTCAAAGTCGACCGCGCCTTGATACTCACTCGTGTCTACACCCTTTATACCCTCGGGGACAAAGATCATGTTCGGTCGAATGACCTCGGCCTTTACCCCCAGCACCAATGCAACGAATAAGGCCGCAACACATATCACAAGCGCCACGCCACGCTTAAGCATCGTTAATTCTCCACCTCTCGTATAATCCTCAGCTTAGACCGTCGGCACCCATTCTACTCAACAGGGACAAGGGGGACGGGGACGTTTGTCCGCGGGACGCGGACAAACGTCCCCGTCCCCCTTGTCCGTCCCCATTGTCTCGTAGCAAGCGGAACGAGGGTTGCGACCATGGCCCCGTAGAGCAGCGCGAGCATCGTGGGCAGGCCGATTACTACGGGTCCCACGGTATGCGATACCATGCTATCAAACGCATAGCTAAGCCCGCTAAAGGGCGTGAGGAGGGCGACCTTAGCAAGCGGCGTCGAGAACAGGGTAACTATCCCCAAGAAGACTATGGCCATGGTGATGACGGCAACGGGCATGGTGGAGCGCAGCTTCGCGGACAACAGTAGGGTGAGCGCCGCCATGCCGAGCGAGACCACGTACCCGAGAGCATATGATGTGAGCATCGCCTGACCCACAGTCATCGGATAGGGATTATCGAAACCGAGCGCAACCTGTAGTGGAAGGTTCCAACCATCGACTCCATAGATGACCAAATGAATGGCCACGATAGTGACCGTAAGCGCGCACCAGTATGCCGTGGTGAAGACGAACGCGGCCAGGACCTTTGCAATGGGGAGTTCTCTCTTGCCACGCCTTGTGGGCAAAACGACAGAAGCAGTTCTCGACTGGTACTCCCCCACGAATACGCCTGAGAGCTCGATGCAGAGCGCCACTATCGCAAGCCCCAGCCCGCCCCGCCAGCTCAAAACGTAGTGCCAGCCACCATCATAGCCATATTCGACAGGCCAGGAAATCTTCTCGGCAAGGCTTTGCCAATAGGTCTTCTCGGCATTGGTGTAATGGTGGTATCCCCAGAAACCGTTCTCCAAGACATCGTTCAGTCTCGCCATGGCACCCTCGCGCAGACTAGTCGCACGCGGACTTGCCGAATCGAGCGTGCCCACGATCTCCATGTAGTAGTCCTGCTCGACGATGGCCTTCGTCTCCCGCCAGAACTGCAGGCCGTACCTGTCGATTATCTCCCGACTCGACAGGTCGTAGAACTCTTGCTTCTCCTGCGTAAGCCTCTGCGCTCGTTCGAAGGTTGCCACATCCCGGGTAATGCGCTCATCGTCAAGCGTACCGGCATGCGATTCCTGTATGGCGCGGTATGCCGACAGCGCCTCGTACCCACTTACATAGGCCCCTGTTTCGAGATCTGTCGACTCCGTGGTGACGAGGTTCAGGACGGCGACCGCCACGAGCATGGTGAGCATGAGGACGCATGCCGCCATGCCGGCCTTGTTGCCCAGCATTTTCTTGAGCTCGAACTTGACGAGTGTTCCCATCGTCTCTCTCCTAACGTCCTCCGTCGCGGAACACAAGCAGGTAGAGGTCTTCCAAGGTCGGCTCCACGGGCACGGCTCCCTCCATGGGCGGTGTGTCCGACACGACGCGCACTACAGCCTGCCCGCTCGATTCGTAGCGAACGTTGGCGACCGCCATCCCAGCGGCCATCTCCTCCGCGTGACGTGCGCCCATACGACACTCCCACACCCTGCCCTTGGCCTCGGAAACGATCTGTTCGGGTGAACCATCCATCACGAATGCACCCTGCCGCATGACAAGAATGCGGTTTGCGATGAACTCCACGTCACTCACGATATGGGTAGAGAGGATAACTATCTTGTCCTGTGCGAAGCCCGCTATGAGCTTGCGGAAGTGCACGCGTTCCTTGGGGTCGAGCCCAGCGGTGGGTTCGT
>CACXDP010000116.1 GCA_902766445.1 uncultured Coriobacteriaceae bacterium | reverse complement strand
TGAATGAATTCCGAGTCAATTTGTTTGACGCCTTCCTCACAGTTCTTCTGAAACTCGTTTGCCGCATCGTTGTACTGCGAGCGAATACCATCGCGATTTGTCATCGATGGACATTTGTCACTGCGCATCATATAAAGCCACCTTGGCCAATTCATCAGCTGGCTGCTAAAATAGCTACTCGTAGCCTTTACTATCCTATAGGCGCATCGTCAGTGATGTAACACACGAATCGTTCGAATTACCTATCGTTTTGCTTACGGTAAACTCCCGCCCCAAGTTCCCCACGTTACTAACCCTCAGTACTTGTCGTTCCAACGGCACCCAAGTAATAGCCACGAACACTTTCCGCCTGCACCGCCGCCCAAACGTCTGCCGATGGTGCTAGCACCCATATCCATGTATTAATTCGCGGAGCCCAGCGATGCCATCTGGCATTACAAGGGAAACAACGGCCGCAGGGATACCAACGCGAACTTGACCTGCATCATCCCCATAGACGTGTTCCATCTTGACGAAGCTGATTGGATCGACATCTCGACACAATGGAATCGGTCAAGTGTTGCCGGCAAGATATTCCGCGGTCACGAAGCCGCCGCAACTCTCCTGGCGCGTATCCCGACGACTCAGCGGCACCGTTGTCTTCGCAACTCAATGAAGCAATCGACCGGCAGTCAGGCTGCGCTGGTGCGACCCTCGGTCAGCGTTCCCTTCTTTATGTGCAGGTCTATCCCTCGCTCCCCACAGAACGAGGACACCACATCGGCGCAGGCGTTGTACCACTCTTTAGCGTGGGGGTATGCGGAGACCGCCCTGTTGTAGTTCGTCCTGCCAAACACGATTCGATCCACGAAGCTCACCTCTTGGAGCAGCTCGTACAGGTCCTGCTCAACTAGGCATGGCACGGGATACGGCTCCATGCTCACCCACGTCTTGCAGCCAGCTTCATGCAGCCTCCTAAGTGCGGCGAGGCGAGTCGCGTAGGGGGCCGCCCCCGGCTCCATGCTTTCGCGAAACGTCTCGTCAAGGGAGATGAGCGTGATTCCGTACATGTTGCGAGCATCGTAGCCCTTCAGCGCACTGGGCAGTATGCCCTTCGTGAGAAGCACACAGGGTATGTTCGCGTCGTTGAGCTTGCGGATTGCCGCGAGGCTCGTCTCCTCCACCTCGTCGTAGCCGTACATGAACGGGTCGGTGGTAAAGCACAGCTGAACCGACTTGATACGATGCCGCAGGCGAGGGATCTCCACATCGAGAAGCTCGAGCGTGTTCTCCACAAGCATCGGCTCGCACCACTCATCGTACGACTTGACCCGGCCAAAGCGCTTAGCCATGAGGAAGGCGTAGCACGGGTAGAGACACCCATGCGAGCAGCCCTGAACGTGATTCATAGTGTAATCTCCGTACTCGACGCCCGTCTTGTAAAGCATCGTCTTCCGGCGTATGGTCCTCATGATGCGCCCTTCTGGCTCAGCTCTGAATCTGTGAAATAAGGTGTCGGGCAATTCTACCAGAGGCGCCCAGCGCCGTTCCGCTGCCGTTCGGCACGATCGCATACAAAGCGAATAAGGGTGCATTGGTTCGTGACCTAAGCACCGCTGGCCCCCAGACTCCAGGAAATGCTTTTTTATAGCATGCAGTAGCATATTCCAGCAGCTTATTCACACCCTGGGTCCGCTCATAAGAGGGACCATCTTGGAATAAAGACAGCTGCTTTCTCTCGGAGTAGAGTTCGCGCCAGTCATCGTTGCCAAAGACTAAACCTAACTTTCTAGACCACTCCTTGCTGGGCATGTCACCCGTAGGAAGCATCCGAATTATCGCATGTAATGGAAACAGTAGCCAAAAATCGCAGCAAGTCGCTTTGAAAGAAGATAACGATTCCCAAGTCATTTCTGTCGCAAAGGGATCTACAAATGAGACTCCTCTAGAAGTGGACCAATCAATCTGCTTCAGAATCTTAGGAAGCTCCACATTCGCATCGCCACATACGAACCTGCATCGCTCCAAATAGTCTGGGTAGTCTTGATTAATTCGATACCGCAAGGCATCAAGCTTGTCATTATTGAGCTCAATGAAAACAAAGTGGTCAAAGCCTCTGCCCCCATTCTTCACACGTTTGATGGAGACTTCTATTGCACGTAGTGACGAGCCAAGTGTGAATTGCCCAACACACTCATCGTCTGTAACGGCGTCACTCGTCTCTTCGTATTGCTCATTCATGTGCTTCCGTACCTTCAGGTACTGAACTCCCTCTCCGGAGAATACGTCGATATACCAAAGCTCTGCCCAGTTTTGGTTCTGAAGAACCATCAAATATGCCTGAAGATAGTTCTCCACACACTGCAGTTTCGTTATGCTCCACTGCCCGCCAAATGATTCATGCCTTGCCATGATCAGTCCTTCCCACGTTTGCCATTACAGCAGGACCATAACAAATGGTGGGGACAAGAATTCAATTCGCACGTAAGGGGACCTGTCGTCAAAGACCAACGCGGACTTCCTTGCTTCAGGCAGAGGCCCACACCATGCCAAGCGCCTTGCAGGCAAGCTCGGTCACGCTCGTCGAAGTATTTCGTTCGCTCCCACCTTCTTTCCTTGCAAGGCTCTCATTCGGCATCGCATCATACATACCCACCGCCGCCATCCGTCCGCAGGTATGTCACCTCGAACTGGCGGACCTGGCGCCGCTCGGGGATGCGCGCCTCGATCGAGAAGGCGTCGCCGGAGTCGAACTTCTGCCAGATGTCGAGGCCGCGGTCGGGCTTAATGTCCCACTTGTCATCGACGTAGATGTGACGCGCGTGGAGGTTCAACTCGAACTCGAATCTGAAGTCGATGTTCTCGGGCACTACGGCGTCCTCGATCCGCCGAAGGAACTCCATCTGCTTCATGGGGTCCTTGTCGTCAAGGGCGGTAATCAGGTGGACCTTGGGCGAGTCCCCGGAATAGTCCATCCGCTCAAGGCATACGAGAAGCAGATCCATGAGGTTCCTGCACTGGTGGAAGGCGCGGATGTAGGGGTCGATGATCTTGATGCGGTGAGCCCCTTCGATGTAATCGCCGAAGAGCATGTCGTACGAGACCTCGCGCTGGTTCTCGCGGAAGTGCCTGGTCCCCTCGAAGAGCTTCTTCTCTTCCTCGACGACGGGCCCAGGCGTTGGACCCGATTGGGTCGCCTGCCCGCCGGGGCCGGCCGGCGGATTCGGCTCGGCCGTCGTGTCCCCGCCGGAGCCCGAACCGCCCTGGCCCCCTCCGCCCGCCGGCTTGAGGTCCAAGGCGTGGTACACGTCAGGCCAGCTGTCCTCCTCCAGCGTGTGCACCTCCACCCACGCCCCGCCCTTCTCGCGATAGGCGAACTCCACGTGGCTAAACGTCTCGTCGATGCGATACAGCTGGTCCTTCACGCGCTTTCGCAGCTCGAGCGCGCACTCCAGGAGCTCCGCCTGTTCCTCCTTGGTGGCCTCCCCCGTCGGGTGGATGATCTTCATAAGACCTGAGTAAGTCTTGCGCACGCCGTCGAGGTCGCGCGTGGAGATTGACGGATGCAGGTCGAAGTTCTCCTGCCAGCCGCCCGAGAAGTCGAGCGGTCGCATCGCCTTGAGCGCCTCGGCGAGGTAGTCCACGATGAAGCCGAAGTCGGTGCAGAACATGTCGCCACGGATGGTGTCCATCTCCCAACCGGGGATGTAGGCGTATATGCGATCGAGGTAAGCCGAGTCGTGGTAGACGGCTGGCAGGTCCTCGAAGAGGTCGGTCTTGCGAATCATGTAGCTCACGTCGTGGCTGGTGTTGCCCACGAAGACAAGGGAGGCTTCCGCCGACTCCTGTCCGACACCACGGCTGAAGTTCTTGTTTGCCATGTAGTTCTTCAAGATGTCCACGATGTCGCCCTTCGGCCTCTTGCCCTTGCCGGCGAACTCGTCGAACGCCACGCAGTCCCAGAACCCGACGAGCCCGATCTGCTTGGTCGAGTTGTTGAAGAAGAGCTTCGCCGGCGTTATCTCGCCACCGGAAATCAAAATCCCGTGTGGCGAGAGCTCGCTGAACACGTGGCTCTTGCCCGTGCCCTTGGGGCCCAGCTCCACGAGGTTGTAGTTCCGCTCGCAGTACGGGATGAGGCGCGTGAGCATGAAGAGCTTCGCGCGGCGACCCAGCTGCTCCGGCGCGAGGCCGGTCGAGCGAATGATGGCGTCTATCCACTCGTCGGTGGAGAAGGCCATCCGCCCCATGCAGTAGGCGTCCAGGTTGAAGAACGACATCTGGATGGGCTTGAGCCGATTGAGCAAAAACGACGACTCGTTCTTCGCCTCGTTGGGCGAGTACGACAGGTCGCAGATGCACCATACGCCGCTCACAAGCAGGCGGCGGTTCTGACGCACGGTGTCGGAGTCCACGAGCACGTGGGATATGCGCAGGTTCTCGAAGGTGGCCTCGTAGGCATCGCGCTTCTCGTTGAGGATCACGGTCACCTTGTCAATGACGCGCATGTAGCCGTGAAGTTTGATGTCTGACTGGATGGCGTTCGCCTGTGCGCGCTCCACGTAGTGCTTAGCGAGAATCTCCTTGACGCGCTCCACGCCGGCGGCGATGGCCTCGTCGTCGTCCGTGGCACAATTCTGCCCGAGGAGGTACTCCAGCACGTAGCTGGGCACAGCGGCGTTGCTGGATACCTGCTTGACGAGGTCCTTACGCACCACATAGCCCATGAAATAGTCGTTGAGTTTGCGATCAAGGTCGTTCATGTTTGCACCTACATCAAAGACTTCAGGTCGACAGAAGGAAGTATCAATCGACGCATTGGCGAGATACTTGCAAGCTGCATGGCGTGGTCGCGAGCGAACGCGTAGCCATCTGTCAGAGAGTGACTTCTGATTTCCGAGGCGGCCTCAGTGTCTGCACTTGACTCGTCGTTCCCGCCCGCTGCGAGGTATACGACCGCCACACCAATGCGCATACTCATATTGGGAGCAGGTGAAGCTTCACCGTCGCCAACCAAATCGGCGATGACTGACATCTTTGTAGTGCCCAATAACCCATTATCAACGGCCTCATAAGTCGTTTCAGTTGATTCTACGGTTACTGTAATACTTGACTCGCCTTGAGGAGGGTGGTTAGCTATGTCAAAATGTGAACTCAGTAGAATGATGTCTTGCAACTGCAAGTTTGAAAGAATCTCGTTCATGACGCTCACATCTCCTCTGGCCAACTATCATAGCTGCGTGGTGCCTCATACCGTTCAGTTGTAGTGGCAGTGTCTACAGTACCCTCATCTTGAACTAGCTTCAAATGGCTTCTTCCCTGCGACACCCGTGTGCTTACAGTAACACTCTCAACATGTGAATCGCTCAATGCCGTTCCTGCAAGAACGGGAGTGCTCTCGGAAGGCTCCGGATGTCCCTCGTTCACCATTGCAATAACTGGACGTGCAATGAGTGAGCAAAGCAACCTATTGAGAGAAACGCCCTCCTCCGCAGCGCGAATAGCAAGTTCACGATGCTGCTCAGGAGGCATGCGCAATCGAACGTTGCCGGAGTACTCGCGCAAGGACAAAGGCTTCGGTACGTTTTCGCCATTTGCCAACATATCCTTAACGACCTCTTTCACGAGGTCGACAATGCCAGTAAACGCCATCGCCTGGTCTTTATCCAGCCACGATAAAGATGGAAACTCCGCCACCGTCGCAAGATATTCGCCATCTTCCTCTGACCATCGAACACGGTATGTGTATTTTGCTGCATCTTGCCCCATGCGTCTTACTCCCCGTCATTTAGCCTATCAATTGCTCGAAGGACCTGTTTCACCTGATACGGCTTCCCTTTACCCTTGTCATTCTGAATGTTCACGCGTGGATCACCCTGCCAAGGCATCTTATACACCGCATGCGAGCTCGATTCCTGACGCGGATTGCCAAAAAAGTGGGAGCAGACACTTTTTAGATCGGCATATCGAATGTTCGCTGGATTGCGGCGCATCATTTCAAGTGTTTTTGACACCTTATCCATGGTTCTCCAAACTCTAAGAGATGGTACCAGTATTGGCACCATCATTTCATCTCAACAGAGAAAACCCCGCTAACGGACGGATCGATTCCCCGAATGCAACGAGGGTACAAACGCATGATGCAAACTGCAGGCGAAAATCAATACTTTCGTTCGGATCCAACTTCGAGGCGGAGTCCGTCGCGACCAAGGTAAGCCGTGAGCCCGCAGTTCAAGGGATGGTGAAAGGCCTCGATGGCTTGGTGGAGTGGAAGAGGGACCGATGATCTCGTTATCTTTGCAATCGTTTTCTAAGCCAAAAAGTCAGAACCCCGACGTAGGGCGTCTTCTTGCCTGATTCCGATTCGTAGTGCTCTAGAAGCTTTTGAAGCCTCTCACGAGGCACCTCTTTGCCTTGATAGCCTTTCCCTACGCTGTATTGCAGTGCTTGTAGGGCTCGCTTCCTGTTCTCGGGCAGAGACACAGCTGCACAATTGAGGTTTAAGGTCACCGTCAGGTCGTGCTCGACATCTTCGTTCGCGGAATGGATTTCGCCATTGCTCTGGTAGTAAATCTCCGCCAAGGTGGACGGGTGCAGCGGATTCACAGTTATCGGCGCATTGCCCCTCGCGGCATCGCAAGTCATGTTCGGGCGCACATCCCCTCTGTTGCCGTCGCACACAGCAAGCATGTTCCGGTAGTCGAGCGGATCGTGCTGAGGCGAACCGTCCTGCGGGTTTTGTGGGCTCCAATGCTCTATGGTCACGTCTGTATTGCCCGCGTCGTCGATACTCGCTTGTGGCAGGCGGCGCATGCAGTACGCACACAGGAATCCTTGCTCCTCGGCTAGGGATCTCTTCACCACCGCCTTCACGGAACCGGGCATGTTTTCGTAGCGTGCGCCGAACTGCTTGCGGAACGCCAAAAGCTCCCCCGGCTCTTGGCTCTTGGCGATGGGAATCATGAGAGTCCCATTCGCTCGAGGTCAAGCTGCACGGCGCAGGCGGTGAGTTCGGCGTCCGTCTCGCCAAGCAAATCCCTCAGCTCGTCCAGTACCTTTTCCGCACGGTCGTACTCCCCCGCGTCAACAAGGCCGTAGAACGACCTGAACTGCTCCACGACCGCCCTCGGGCGCTCCGTGACCTCCATGAGCTCGCGAAGAATGGAGTTCGAATCCCTACCGTAGAAGCCCCTCGTGGACGTGTGCACCTTGTTTCTGTCGACCACGACGAGCTGGCAACCCTCCGCGGACGCGATGACGCTCGAGGCGTGCGTGGTCACCACGAACTGCACCCTCGGGAAGGTGCTTGCGAGGTCCGAAAGCACGAGCTGCTGCCACTGCGGGTGCAGGTGCAAGTCAATCTCGTCGATGAGGACGATTCCTTCGGTCGCCGCAAGCACCGACTCTCCCAGCTGCGGGTTGAGCTGCGCGGCCATGTATGCGATGTCCGCGAAAATATTGAGCGCAACGCGATACCCGTCGCTCAGCTGCGATGAGGGGATGCGCTCCACTCGGTCGCCGTCCTCGTAGATGACCTCCAGCTCGTGCGTGTCGAAGTTGCTCTGAAACTCGACCTTCGAGAACCCCGTGAGCGTTCGCAGGCTGTTCGATAGCGCTGCGCGAACGGCCGCGAATTCGGGCGTGTCCCCGCCTCGTTGCAGATTCTTGATAGTCATGCGCTCGTACCAGGCCGCGAGCGTCGTGTCGGTAAGGTGAGCGTCGAGGCAGTCTTCGTAAGCGGATAGTCGCCTGAACGTCGTCTGGACCTGACTCTCCCTCTTCTTCTTCGACGCCTCCCGCTTCCAGAGACGTCCGGTGCCGTAGTAGGCGATGAGGGGGAGCACGAGATTGCCGTCGCCTTCGCGCAGCCGAATCTGATGCTCCCCTGCGAGCCGCGTCATCTCCTCGTACGCGGAAGGGGAAGAGGACTGGGGGCTGTCCTTGAGCTTCAGGCTCTTCCATGCAACCGGGGTGTCACCAATCGATCCCGCCGCCGCGATCTCGACCGGAAGCTGCGAGACGTTCTCATAGAACGACCCGCTTTTATATGTGACGTGGCGGATGTCGGACTGGGCGATCCTCCTCACGCCGAGTCCGTCGAATCCGCCGACGTAGCAGCTGAGGAGAATGCACATGGCGTCGAGCAAGGTGGACTTGCCCGCGCCGTTTATGCCCACGACCACGCATACGCGCTCGTTAAGTTGCAGCTCGACGTCCTCGAACAGCCTGAAGTTGTGCAGCTTTAGAGAGTCTATTATCATGGCCACCTCCGTATGAACAATTCTATCCATACGTCGGCCAAAAACCACCCTCGGAATCATCATCGGCGTTGCGCACGCCAAGTGTGATTGTAGTGAGGCATAACAGCATCGATATATGCCTCGAAGCAAATGAGAGTCCAAGGCAATCAGAACTCAAGTTAAGTCGTAGCAACAACGTAGCTATTATCGAGATCAAGCTATCGTCTAGCAGCCGATAGCTTGCATTAGCATCGTTGACAATTGTGGTCCAATCTGTTGTCAACCGTGTTCACAGAGCACTCCCATAATTGTGTTCCATATCAGATTATGGCGCACTCTCAACCATCAGATGTCCGAACCGTATAAGCGAAATATCCATGCCCGAAACATCCTTCAATCTATAACCACTCGCAAGTGTGCAAACGCGTTTATCAGAAATGTCGACTATCTCCTTCTCTATTGCCCTGCCCTGATAGTCAAACCCGACGATAAGCGCGTTGTCATCACTCACGAACTGATAACGATCAAAATGACACGCGTAATAAACTGCATTGACACAAAACAGCAGCATGAAGCAGAGTAGAGCGCAAACGACTCTTGCCCCCTGATGGTGAGATTTCGGTAATGGTTTAGCCAACTGCCTGCATGCGTAAACGAAGAATACAGTCTGAGCACCTAAAAGGTAGATCACCGACCAGTTACAAATGCCTATATCAACAACTTCAGTATGGATTGCGTTGCCTTGAAAGATGATAAGCACGATGAGAAACGGGCAGAGAATCTTAGACGCTTTCACCCTCCAATTCTTCGAATCCAATAGTATTTGGATCCAGTTGATTAAATGTGCCCAACCAACAATCACCGTTAGCACAATGACCATCAACACGTCCTCAAGGCGCACTGTAATCAGACTTGGCGAAACACCAAGCCAGGCATATTTCTGCCATCTTGCATAGTATATCAG
>CACXDP010000115.1 GCA_902766445.1 uncultured Coriobacteriaceae bacterium | reverse complement strand
TGGTATCGCAATGACGCATTTCTCGATCGGGAGAGCTTCATGCGCAACCTGCAGAGGAACGCCACGAACGGCTCGCCCTCCGGCGACTTCCTGTGGCCGCTCGACGTGACCGAGGTACAGGAGGATGGGTGCTTCGGCTACGTCATGGATCTGCGTCCCCAGGAGTTCGTGCAGGCTGACGACGTGCTGATTCACCCCGACCTCTTCCCCTCCTATCGACGCATCATAGACGTCTGTCTCAACATCGCGCATGCGTTCAGGAAGCTCCATCAAGCGGGTTACGTGTACCGTGACATCAGCGCAGGCAACTTCTTCGTCAATCCGCAGACGGGCAGGGTGCTCATCTGCGACAACGACAACGTGGCCCCGCCGGGGGTCGATACGGGCATACGCGGCACGCCTCGCTTCATGGCTCCCGAGATCGTGGTCAACAACACCGCCCCGACCGAGAAGAGCGATCGCCACTCGCTGAGCGTCATCATCTTTTACCTCATGCTGATGCAGCACCCGCTTGAGGGCATGCGAGCCGACATGCTCGACGCCGAGACGCAGAAGCTCATCTACGGTACGGATCCGCTGTTCATCTTTGATACGGAGGATCGTTCGAACGCGCCCGTTCCTGGCGCGAGTGGCGCACTCGAGCTCTGGAATGCCCTGCCGCAGCATATGCGCGACATGTTTGCGAGGGCGTTCTCGCGTGACGCGCTCATGAATCCGAGTCACCGTCCAGCCGAGATCAACTGGATTCGCGAGCTCGTGCGTCTGCGCTCGGAGGTCGTGACCTGTCCTGCATGTGGCTCGACCGACGTGTTTCTGCAGGACGCGATGTCTCAGCCCTGCGATAACCCGAGCTGCCATGCGGCGGTGCGCGTGCCATTGAGGCTCGAGCTGTCCCTGATGGGCTACTCGCTTCCCCTCGTCGATGACATGCGTGTGTATGCGTGCCAGACGAGCATCGTGTGCGATGCCGCCAGGGCACTTGATCCCGTGGCGTGGGCGTTGCCGGCTGGCGAACGGGGTGCCGGTCATTGCATCAGAAACATCTCCACCACGCCTTGGAAGGCGCGCTTTCAGGGCAAGGACTATGACGTGAACCCAGGGCAGGCTATCGCCGTGCTCCCGGGCATCGAGCTGCAGTTCGGGGATGAGACGGCGCGAATCGTAGAGAACGATATGCCCTAGGGGCAATGATTCAATATACCGACGGGAGAAACGGGAGAAAAACATGCCAAACCCATTGCGCATGAGAGGCGCACAACGACCAGACCTGCACGTCTTCTACGTGCTCGACACCTCGGGCAGCATGACGGGCAACCCCATCGGCGTGCTCAATCAGGCCATGGACTCAACCGTCGATGCGCTCAGCCAAGTTGCCGCGCACAACAGCAACGCACGGGTCAAGATTGCCGTTCTCGAGTTCAATACCACCTGCAGGTGGATTCAGCCGAGGGGTCCCGAGGACATGGAGGACTTCTTTTGGGATGACCTCGAGGCAAGGGGCATGACCTACATGGGGGCAGCCCTCGACGAGCTTGACAGCAAGCTGCATCGGGGGAAATTCCTTGGTTCGAGCGCCGGCGCCTATCTGCCGGTCATCATCTTCATGACCGACGGCTTTGCGAACGACGACTACGAGGCGGCGCTCAAACGCATCAAGCAAAACAAGTGGTTTTCCAAGGCGACACGCATCGGATTCGCCATCGGCAGAAATCCCGACGTCACGATGATTGCCAGGCTCACCGGCGATTCCGAGGCCGTGATTCGCACCAATGACCTGGGGCTCTTTGCGACGATGCTTAAGTTCGTGAGCGTCTCGGCCGTGTCGCTGGGAAGCCAGTCCCACACGAGCGACGATGCCGTGTCGGGACATGCCGTGCTAGACGATGCTGCCCGCCAGGCGGGCGTTGAACAGGAGCGGTATCAGTCTGGCATCAGCTTCAAGGAACAAGATTTGTACGCCCAGAGCAACTCGGACGGCGTGGTCATCGATCCCGGCACTCACGCCGCCGATACGTTCGTGTGGTAGGACCGTGTGAAAAGGAGGGGTCATGGTTGGTACGTGTCCGAAGTGCGGTGCCGCACTGCATGCAGACAGCGTGTTCTGCGAGGTGTGCGGAGAGCGCGTGGTGAGCGAGGAGTGCCCGCGATGCGGTGCGTCTCTGGAGTCGGGCTCCGTGAGGTGCGGATCATGCGGGAGCGCGTTGATGCGCTGTCCGTCTTGCAACGCGCCAAACACGCTGGATTCCGCGTTTTGCGTCTCGTGCGGCAAGCCGATTGCTGCAAGTCCGGGGCGACCGTCTGCGCCTGAGCCTCCGCGCCCTCAGCAGGTGCCCGTGTCGCAGCCCATGCCGTTGAGGCATGCCTATCGCGAGGGCGATGACGACGACGATCCCACCATGCTCTCAAAGATGGTTACCCTCACGCCCGACGAGGCGCACCAGGGCTGTCGCAAGACGGTGCGCACCAGGCGGGGCGAGACCGTGGAGGTGGTAGTTCCCCCTTACACGCATGCGGGATCGCACGTGGACATCGACGGATACGGACTGCCCGATGGTATGGGCGGGCGAGGGAAGCTGCATGTCACGTTCTTCATCGCACGATAGAAGGGACGCGGGGATGGACTCCGGCGTGGAGCGTAAAGAGTTGCTGGTGCATGCGACGACTCGGGGTTTCAGCCACGTTCGCAAGGGGATTGTGTGCGAGGACGCTTCGGGAAGCGCGCGACTGCGAGGCGTGAACGGGCTTGCGTTCGCGGTGGCGGACGGACATGGGGATCCCGCATGCTCGCGGAGCGCGCTGGGCTCAAGCATGGCGATCGAGGCCGCGCTTGGTTGTCTGGGCGCGTTCGCAGGCGAGCTGGCGGAGAGGGTCCCCAAGGAGTCGGAGCTGGCCCGCTTGGGCGAGGACGTCGTCCGCGCTTGGCGCGAGCGCGTGCTTGCCGACTTCGAGAGGCATCCGCTTGGCGAAGAGGAGCGGAGTGGGCTGGGGGAGCGAGGTCGTCAGCTAGCCGATCGGCGGCCTGAGCACCTCTACGGGACGACGCTCCTTGCCGGTCTCCTGCTGCCGCAGGCGCTCGTGCTGATCCAGCAGGGCGACGGCTGCTGCGTGCTGATTGATGAGCAAGGGGAGGCCAGCTGCCCCATTCCCGAAGACGAGCGTTGCGTGGCGAACGTCACCACGTCGTTGTGCGACGCGGACGCGGCGGAACGCATGCGTTGCGTGGCCCTGGACTGTGCGGAGACGAAGCCCGTCGCATGCTTCGTGGGTACGGATGGCATCGACAAGTCGCTTTCCGGCGAAGACGGCGCCATCGACTATTGCATGGAGCTGGCATTCGAGCTTGTCGAGATGCAGGACGAGAACTCGGCGGTTCGCTACGTGGAGGGGCAGATTGACGAGCTGGGCGAGCAGGGGAGCGGGGACGACGCATCGCTCGCCGGATTCGTGGACGTTGTCGCCGTCAAGGCTCTCGAGCCAGTGTTGCGTCTGCGTCTCGAGCGACGAACGCTTGCCGACGAGGCGGCGAAGGTGCGTGAGAAGCTCACCTCGATGGAGCGCCTGCATGACCGCTACCTGCACGTGGAGCCCGAGGGTGAAGAGGAGACGGAGCGACGCGAGAGGTTCCTTGCTGAGTACGACGCGCTCGAGCGGCGGTTGCGCGAGCTGGAGGCGGGAAGCTGTCCCGTGGATGCCGGGCGAGCCGACGAGCCGCCGACCGTCGAGGTGCCTGACGACGTACAGGTCGCGCCCGTGCCCGATGCAGTGGATGACGAGTCCACGGAGGAGTCCGAGCGATTGGAATCGCCCAAGGGCAGGCGACCACCGGAGGCTGGGCGGGATACGGGAGTCTTGTCTCCCGTGAGGGATGCTCATGCGCGGGGCGCCGGTCCCGCGCTTGATGTCGCCGAGTCGTCCGGCCCTCGTGGCCGGCGCGACCTCGTCGTCGTACTGAGCATCGTGCTGAGCGTGGTGTCGATTGCGCTGGTTGCGCTTCTGCTCGTCATCGTGCTTGGTGGCGGTGACTCGCAGTCCGCAACGCGAGGTGAACAAGCCCGGTCATCCGATGTTGCTGCGCAGCAGGAAGGCCTAGGCGACGTCGACGATGCGACTGACGCCTCGAATGACGTCCCTGATGTCGGGGCGGACGACGCGGGCTCGCAGGAGGCGGTCGGTATGGGCGAGCCAAAGAAGGTGTGACGCATGTGGCGGCGCATGATGTTGCGAGCGAGGAGGGAACAGCATGTTTTGCAGAAAGTGTGGGACGCAGTTCGGCGATGGGGTGGCGTGCTGCCCGAACTGTGGTGAGTCGATTGCCCGTGCTCAGGTCACGCCGAGCCAGGATGTTGCGCAGCAGCCCGCGCCTGCCCAGCCTACGAAGGCCGGCTCGGCTCAGGGCTACAACGTCGTGACCGACGCCGTCGGCGGCATCGTGGGAGGGCTGGCCGGTCAGATCAACAGTCTCACTGGTAACGAGGACCGGGTCGAGCTGCACCTAGGGAACTTCTTTGACTCGGTGTTCAGACATCACGCCTACGACGAGATTGATGAGCTCTTTGCCTGTGGTACGCCCCAGACGACGCCCGATATCCGCGCGGCGTCACGGGAGTGGCCGCATCCGTGGGTGTATTCGCGCGTGCTGTTTCTGCTCGTCGCGGTTACGGTTGTTTGTGCGTGGATTTTTACCACTTGGGGGCAGACGGTGGTCCTAGGCACCATCATGTTCGTGGGGTCGCTGGCGGTGCCCGTCGCCGCGCTCACCTTCTTCTTTGAGACGAACGCGCTGCGCAACATCAGCATCGCACGCGTGCTGGAGGTGTTCTTTGCGGGAGGGGTCGCCTCAATCGCGGTGTCGTTCATGGCATTCCAATTCTTTCCCGATGCTGGCGCAGGTGAGCTCATACCCGCAGTGTTGACGGGCGTGGTCGAGGAGCTGGGAAAGATCCTCATCGTCGCGTTCTTTCTCGGCCGCACGCGTGGAAAGAACTACATCCTCAACGGCTTGCTCTTGGGAGCTGCGGTCGGCGCTGGCTTCGCGGTCTTTGAGTCGGCTGGCTACGCGTTCTCCTCTTTCATCGAATCGGTTTCGGACTCGTATTTAAACTATATCGTAGATGCTATTGAACAGATTGTGAAGGAGGGCAAGGGCCTCGGGGAAGCGTTCACTAAGGAGTCGTTTTTAGAGACGTCCATCGGGATGTGGCGACCTGCCTTTGAGTTGATGTTTGACACAGTGTTGCAGCGAGGCTACCTCGCCATCGGCGGCCACGTCGCGTGGGCGGCCGTCGAGGGGGCGGCCCTTGCGCTCTGTGAGGGAGAGGACGGCTTCAAGATGAGCCAGCTGGGCGACACGAGGTTCTTGGCTATGGCGACGCTGTGCATCGTGCTCCATGGCATCTGGGATACGGCCGTGCCGGTCGTAGACGAGATACAACTGCCCATGCTTGGTACGCCCAAGTACGTGCTACTCGTAGTCCTTATCTGGATTGTGGTTATGGTCATGCTGCATCGCGGTTTGGTGCAGCTCAACGAATGCGTGCGCGAACGATAGCTGAGGAGGAAGCATGTATTGCAGAAAGTGCGGCACGAGGATTCGCCAGGGGCTCGAGTTTTGCCCGAAATGCGGTGCCAAGCAGCTGGGCAACGAGCAGTCCCGCCCCCAGGAGGCAGAGGAGCAGCGCCGTCAGGAGGAACAACGACGGCACGAAGAGGAGCAGCGCCGTCGTGCGTCGGCACAGACGCAGCCCGACACCGTTCCGCAGCCCATCCCGCAGGCCCCCGCGACCGCTGCGGCCCCCGCGACCACCGCAGACGGCACCGGCGGCAAGGCGGGGCCGAACAAGTCGCTGCTCTTCGTCGTGGTCGTGATAGCGCTGCTCGTCGGCTTTGCCATCTATACTAATGGCCAGAAGTCCGGTGGCGACAGAAGCGATGTCCCCGTCAGTAAAAGCGATGCCCCCGCAGGCGAGTCGAACGACAGGGGCAGTTCGTCTGACGATACGTCCGCAACGGCCGAGAAGGGTCCCGACGGCTACTGGTGGTTGGAGGCGACAGGCGACGACGGCATCACCATTGGCGTCTTCCTCGTCGTGGACGGCAGCGACGTAACCTACGGGCTGGTGCGGTACGAGGGTTCGGCTGACAACGTCGTCGATTGGGCCGTTACTCCCGGTAGCGAGGACAACTACGAGTACAACGCGAAGAGTGACGGCATGACCTTCAAGATGGAGGGTAGCGATGACCTGACGTTGAAGCGGGCGACCGACGCCCAGCGCAAGTTGATAGACGAGACCATCGCGCGGGGCGCGAAGCCTAGGGAGGAGAGCTCGGGCAGCTCGTCGACGAATGACACGTCCTCCGAGAAGGGTCCCGACGGCTACTGGTGGGTCGAAGCTGTGCAGGTGGAGGACGGGGTACAGACGGACGCCTTTATGATAGTCAACGGTGACGACGTGCAGCTCGGGGTCGTTAAGTTAGATGAGTCGGAGGTGAAGGGGGCTAATGTCATGCCGGTGGAAGACGCGAGCATCGAATACGACTCCTCATCGGACGAGCTCGTTGCCCATGACATCGCCGCCTATGACATGAGGTTCAAGCGTGCGAACGAGTGGCAGAGGAAGATAGCCGACGCGATAGTAGCCGAAGTGGGGACCGAGGGGTCAGGCGACTGAGACACGTGGCGCACCCTTCCGTGAAGGGTGCGCCATGGCAGCACTCACGCCTCCCCGTCAAAGAGCGCGCCGATCACCTGCTCCATGCGCTCGCTCATCGGCTCGTCCGTGTCAGCCGCGATGGCGTAGAGCACGAGCCAGTCAAAGGCGTTGCGCGGGTCAATCGCCGCCATCCCGCAGTCGTTGAGGATGGCGTTGAGCGTCCACCAATGGTCCTCCACGCGATTCTCCAGGGTCATGTACTCATCTAGGTGCTGGCCGTCGTCGAGGATGCCACAGTTCTCCGTCACCACGTAGAGCAGCAGCAACAGCTTGCGTGGCACGTCGATTACGTGGTTGCGCACGTCCTTAATGGTCGTCGCGTTGGGCCAGCCGCTCTTGATGAACCGTTGGGCGAGCGTGAGGCCGTCGCGCCTTCGGGTGGAGGGCACGCGCATGGAGAGGTACTCCTGCATGACCCGCTCGATGGAGTAGGCCGATTCGTTGGCCATGACCGAGGGCGTGGGCTTGACGAGCTGCGCGAGGTAGCGCTCGAAGTAGAAGTAGCTCCTCAGGTGCTGGGAGCCGAAGTTGTGCATGTTGAGGAGGTAGTACTCGTGCAGCTCGTCGAGCGTGCGGATGCCCACAAGCTCCGTCTGGATTTCGCGCGTGACGTGCGTGTGCATTCCGGTGACGGCCATCTCTTGTGGCGCGTACGAGGGAAGGGAGGCGTGGAACTCGAGGGCCTCCTGGTAGCCGTACCCGTTACGCAGGAACCACGCGAGAACGAGCTCGCGCCCGTCGCGGTACTGTATGCAGTAGCTCGTGGCAAGGCCAAGCAGGTAGTCGAGCTGCGCCTCGGTGAGCCTCAACGCGAACGCCACTCGAAAGAGGTCTTCGCGGTAGGTGGGGTGGCTCCGGTCGCTCATCCAGTTCCTGAAGCGGCGTGCGAGGGAGCGCTCGTTGACGCCCGCCCCGATGATTACGTAGAAGCGAATGAGGCGCTCCACGAGGTCGTCGTGTGGGTACATCGCACGCAGCGTGTCCGCGAAACTTCGGGTTGTGACGTGCGAGCTGCGCAGATAGGTCGCCGCCATGGAGGGCGTCATGCTGCCATACGCCGTCGGATCGACCTCGCAGGCAAGCACAGGGTCTTGTGAGAGCACGATCTCCACGCAGAAATCCCCTTAGACGTGCACGTTATCGCTTTGCGGACATACGAATACTAACACACGGCGCGGTGACGGAGGTCGCGGGAGGCGGTCCACGGCGTATCGGCCCGCACTTGATCAAGCCCTTCGAAGAGGCGAAACGTGTTGGATGCCGATGGGGAGGCGTACGGTAGACTGCAAGCCGAATCCGCAGCGAGAAGGGACAAATCATGAAGAGGAAACCCCGTCGGCAATGTGAGGCATAGCATGTCCGCATCGAATCGGCTGATGCCTGGGACCGTGCTCGATGACCGCTACGCGTTGGAGCGCGTTGTGGGCCAGAGCGCTACGTGCATCTCTTACCTTGCCAGGGACCTTCGTGAGGGTGCTGGGGTCGTGCTCGGCGAATACTATCCAGTTTGTTTGGTGCGCAGGGGTTCGGACGGGTCGTTGAGTACGTCGCGTTCGCTGCGGGCTTGCGAGCGGGCATATGAGGCGGGGCTCTCGACGTATGTCGAGAGGGTTCGACTGCTTGCGAGGGTGGGTACGCGGCGTGCCGTCTCTCGTCCCCTTGACGTCTTCTCCGCGAACGGAACGGCATATGCGGTCTGGGAGCATGTGCGGGGTTTGTCGCTGGCCGAACTCGCCCGACGCAAGGGTGGTCGCCTAGGCTGCGATGACCTCCTGCGCATGACGGAGCCCCTTCTCGATGCCTTGGCAGAGATGCATGTGGCGGCACTGGTCCATGGCGGCATCACTCCACAGGGCGTCGTCTTGTCGCACGGACAGGCTCGTCTCGTGGGTTGGGGACTGGCGATTGCGGCGGATTGCCGTAGCTACATGCCGGTGGAGCAGTCCGTAAGGAGGGATTTGTGCCCGTGGGCTTGCGGCCCTTGGACTGATGTGTACGGCTTGTGTGCGACGATTTATGAGTGCCTCACGGGCACGTCGCCCCCTGACGCCCTTGATCGCGTCGTTGGTGATAGCCTCGTTCCGCCGCGCAAACTGGGGGTGGCGATGTCCGTCGGGCGAGAGGCGGCCCTGCTCAAGGGCCTTCGCGTCATGCCTGGTGCCCGACACGAGAGCATGGCCGTACTCAAAGCAACGCTCTACGGCTAGGAACGCCTCGTCTCGTGGGGAAACGACTTCGACGGCGCATGACGTCGCGCTGGTAGGCTTCTGTGCGTCGGATGGGTCACGTTGGAGCGAGCATGTGCGCGTTTTGTCCTCATTGCATGCAAAAGACGGGTGCCGAGAGGCGGTATTGTCCCGTATGCGGACGCGACCTCGGCATCCGCAACGATGCCACGCAGCTTGAGGTGGGTACGGTGGTGGAGGGAGGCGAAGGACGCTCCTACCAGGTCGGCAAGGCGGTGGAGCGTGGCCCCATGGGCATGTCCTACGTCGCCCGTGACCTAGAACGCGGCATGGTCGTCATGCTGCAGGAGTTTCTTCCCGAGGCCTTCGACTCCCCATCCCCGGGGATTCGCCAGTCTGGGCTGAGACGGATGCCGGATGGGGAGGTCTGCTGTCCGGAAGATGCGAGGGATGACTATGCCGTCACGCTTGCCGCCTTCGTGGGGGAGGGACGTCGTCTCGTTGACCTGACCTCCGATGCGGACTTCGCGCCGAGCGTGGCGCGCGTGCTGGACTGTTTCGAGGCGAAGGGTACGGCCTACATGGTGACGGAACGTGTGGGTGGCTTCACTCTCGATGCGCTCATGCAGACGCAGTCGAGCTGTGAGCCGACGATGCTCCTGCGGCGGGTGATGTCCCTCGCGCGCGACGTGGGCAAGCTGCACGAGGCGGGCATCGTCCATGGGGGCATCTCGCCGCTTCACGTCATGTGCGAGCCGAATGGGACGCTCAGGCTCGTCTGGTCTGGGAGGGCATGTGGCATCGTTTCGTCATCCTCCGATTTCGTGACTCCAGAGCACTGCGCCGATTTCGTTCGTGACGTGTTGCGCCTACCGCCCGAATCGAACGTGCCGAAGCATCCGACCACACCCAGCGCGGACGTGTACTCGCTCTGCGCCACCTTGTACTACGGGCTTACGGGTGTCGTGCCGGCCTCCGCTTCCGAGCGGATGCGGGCGAGACGCGATGCGCTGCCTGATCCGCTGATTCCCTTGTGCGAGAGGGGCGTCATCCTGCCCGACGTAATCGAGAGAGATCTGATGCGGGGCTTGGCACTCCTGCCCAACGAACGTCCCGTGAGCATGGAGGAGTTCGTGGGGCCAATCGAGCGGCACTTTGTCCAGGTGGATTGCATGCGCAACGAGCGCGAGCGGATGGCCATCGGACGGGAGCGCTGCGTATGGTGCATGGCAGAGATGCGCGGCGCGCATGTCTGCCCGGATTGCGGGCGCATTGCGGGGACGTATCGGGCACCCGCGCATCATCTCGAGCCGGGCACGCTGCTTCGTGGACGCTATCTGGTGGGGGCGTCACGTGGTGAGGGAGGCTTCGGCATCACCTACGTCGGCTTCGACGCGACACTCGAGCGGAGGGTAGCCATCAAGGAGTACTTTCCCGAGGGAGTGGCGCAGCGTGCCGCGGCTGATGGCCGTGTGACAGAGGCACGTGGCGTCCCGTCGGGCTCGCTCGAGCGGGGTGGCGAGCGCTTCTTGGAAGAGGCCCGTGCCTTGGCTCGTCCGAGGGTCGGCTCTGCGGCTGCCGTCGCCTTGGACTTCTTTGCCGAGAACGGCACCGCCTACATCGTCATGGAGTACGTGGACGGCGAGACCCTGCGCGAATACGTGCATCGGCGTGGAGGGAGACTGCCGATGGATGAGCTGCTCGGTCTTCTGGGGCCAGTCTTCGCGACCTTGGGCGAGCTCCACGAGGCTGGGCTGGTACACCGAGACGTCTCGCCCGACAACGTGGTGGTGGGCGAAGGGGTGGCTCGGTTGGTGGACTTTGGCCTTGCATGCGGTGTAGAAGGAAGTGCGCGCGTGGCGCAGAACGCCCTCACGCGCGACTACGCCCCTCCCGAGCAGTATGCCAACGGCGGGCACGGCCCATGGACTGACGTGTACGCGCTCTGCGCCACGATGTACGAGTGCCTGACGGGAAGCGTGCCGCCGAGTGCGCTCGATCGTCTCGCGGGAGAGCGGATCGTTCCTCCTACGGAATGCGGGGCCAGCCTTTCGACCGGGCAGGAGGCGGCCCTGATGAGGGGGTTGTCGCTGAGGACGTCGGAGAGGTTCCGGTCGGTGGCGGATTTGGAGGATGCTTTGCATCGTGGACGCTCGACGCGTCCGGCGGGTGGACTGTTGGGTCTGGTGAGGTTCGTGGGGCGAGCTGCCAAGGCCTTGCGTAGAAAAGACAGGCGAGCGAACACCTGACCACACATTGGGAGATCGTTTCGAGCCGGGTCGCTCATCCCTCCACGTCAAAGAGGGTGCTGATCACCCGCTCCATACGCTCGCTCATCGCCTCGTCATCCTCTACTGCTACGGCGTAGACGACGAGCCAGTCAAAGGCATTGCGCAGGTCGAGTCGTGCCATGCCGCAGTCGTCCAGAATCGCATTCAGCACCACCCAATGGTCGGCGACGCGGTCTTCCAGCGACTCCGGCTCGTCGTCGAAGTACTCGCCCCAATCGTCGGCCTCGCTGATTCCGAGGTTCTCCGTCACGACGTATAGGAGCAGAAGCAGCTTGCGGGGGACGTCGATGACGTGGTTCCGGATGTTGACGATTGCCGTCGTGTTGGGCCAGTTCTGCTTGATGAGCTTCTGCACGAGCGAGAGCCTGCTACGTCGCCGGTCCGAAGGCATGCTGAGGGCGAGGTAGGTCCGCATCACCGCCTCGAGCGTATACGCCTCGGTCGGATTCTCCCCGGGCAGCGGCGTGGGCTGGATGAGCTGGGCGAGGAAACGCTCGAAGTAGAAGTACGCCCGGAGGTGCTGGTCACCGAAGGAGGTGAGGTTTGCCACGTAGTAGGCGCGAAGCTCTTTCTCGCCGTAGATGCCCATGGAGGATTGCTCCACGCGACGAGTAAGCAGCGAGTGCTCCTTGGAGACGAGGACGTTTGTGGGGTCGTAGGGGGGAAGCGACTCGTAGAAGGAGACGGCCTCGGAGTACGTGCGCCCATTGCGCAAGAACCACGCGAGTACGAGTTCGCGGCCGTCGCGGTATTGGATGGCATAGCCGGAAGTGAGGGCGAGCAGATAGGCAAGCTGGTCCTCGCCGAGGTCGAGCGCGAACGCGATCCTGTGGAGGTCCTCGCGGTCGGTGGGCTGGTTGCGGTCGGCCATCCAGTTCTGGACCTTCTTCGTGAGGGAACGGCGGTTGAGCGTGGGATCGAGAGCGAGGTAGAAGTCCACGATGCGCCTGACGACCTCCGCCTTAAGGGGGCCTCCCTCCCCGTCGTCGCACATCGAGAGCAGGGTCTCCGAGAAGCTGCGCACGATGGTGGGCTTCTCGCGCAAGTAAGCAGCTGCTTCCTCGGCCGTCATCCTGTCATGGAGGATGCGGTCGAGGGCTTCCTTGGACGTGCGGGTGACGTCGATCTCCATGAGCGGCTCCTCGTGGGTCGTGCGGATGCTATGTGGGCCATTGTCTCACAGCGCGACTTGGGAAGTGGGCAAGAATGTTCCTAGCCTTTCATGGCTTTCATATGATGACGATGTCCCCGTTGCCGGTGACGTGGTCGAGCTCGTCGTCTGCGATTGCGCCCTTCCGCACGTAGAGCTCGCCAATGTTCACGAGGCTGCCCTCCAGGCTCAATTCCTTTTTCGTCAGCAGACAAAGTGCGTTGTCGTTCGTCACGCTTGAGTCGTCGGAGACCTTGAGCTGCGAAGCTGAATGGCCGAAGGACTCCACGGTGCATAAGGAATTCGCGATCAGCGCGCTCTTGTACGTGAGCCAGAGGTCACAGTCCTGGACGTACGAGATTCCGCCGAAGCTGACGGTGGAGTCCCACGCATCGAGCTTGCCTCCAAGCTGGTACCATCGGCTGTACGCGTCTATGGTCACGGTGGCGTCATCGGCCTTCGTGTCCCCTCTCATAAACAAACTCCCGTCATCGACGGCCAGTTTGGTGTCGTTGCTTAAAGAGCTCGTGCCCATCATGGCGAGTGCGGAGCCGCCCCTCACTTGCACGTCGCAGCTGTTGGCGTCGGGGAACGACCAGAGCATGGTGGAGCCGTCATCAAGTATGATGGTGCAGGATGTGATCGATGTGTTCGCGCATGCCTCTGCCAGGGGGTCATGGAGATTGACGAGCGACCCCGTTGCCGTGAGGGTCGAGCCGTAGCCCAAG
>CACXDP010000114.1 GCA_902766445.1 uncultured Coriobacteriaceae bacterium | reverse complement strand
TTTTTCCGCTCCTTTCCGTACTCCCGATACTTCCGGATGAACCCGCATTGCTCCAGCTCCTCGAGCTTTGACGTGAACCCGCCCGAGTTGGTCAGCCCCGTTGCCTCGAGGAGCTCTGTCCGCACCATTCCCGCCTTCTTGGTCCCGAGCGCCTCGATGATGGCTACATAAACATCGGGTCGCTTGAACAACGAGCGGAACAGGTAGCGAAACTCGTCCTTGAGCGGGGCGTCGTCAGCAAAGAAGATGCGATCGACGTTCTGGGAGAGGCTAAGCTCCTTGCGCAGGAAACTCCAGTAGTAGGGAACTCCTCCCATGACCATATAGCACTCAAGAAGCTGGTGGTGGGTCATGACGATTCCGCGTGACGCCGCGTATTCTGCGCACTCAGCCAAGGTGAAGGGCATCAGGTTGATCTGAGCGGTCAGCCGGTTGTAGAGCCCTCCCTTGTTGTGGACGACTTTGCTCAGCATCCAGGAGGTGGCCGATCCGCATACGATCAGCACGATGTCCTTTCGGGCGGATGCCCAGCCGTTCCAGAAGCCTTCCAAAGCGGGCATCAGGTCACTTCTTCCGGAGTCCATCCAGGAGAGCTCGTCGATGAAGATGACCTTTCGATCGTTGCCGGATTTTCGGATGAGGTCCTTCAGCAGCTCAAACGCCTCGAGCCAGTTGGATGGGCTGTTGAAGTCCTGCAGGCCGTACTCTTTTAGGGACGCCGCGAACGCAAAGAGCTGACCCTTCGTACCGGTGTTGGCATAGCCGGTATGTTGGAAGGCGAAGCTTCCCGCGAGGGCTTCCCTGATCAGGTATGTTTTTCCAACGCGCCTTCTTCCGAACACGGCGATGAACTGCGACTCGTCCGCCTTGAGGGCTGAGATCAAGAGCTCCCTCTCCTTCTTTCGGGCAATGAGCATAAACATCCCCTTCATTCCAAATTTGCTTAATGTCGATATTTTAGCAAGATTAAGCAATTAAAGAAGTGCTCATACGCTTAATCGCTTCCAATTTGGGAGATAAAGCGATTTTAGAACTCGGATGCGGGATCGGTTCCGCTGCATCATTTTCTCTTGTTACGCGGCACGCTTGCCCCGTGAAACATCTATGGGCCGGTTTTCTGCGGTTCGGGCATGAATCCTTCGTGGTTATAATGGTATCAGCATTCAAATGCATCGCGCAAAGACCGTCTGAAAGGAAAGTCCATGAGAAACGTTAGCAAGAACCCCGTCATCATCGCTGGACTCGTGGGGGTGCTTGCCTTTTGTACGGCGGGCTGCTCCTTTAGCTCGGAGTCAAGCAGCACTACTACGGTAGAGACCTCTGTCACCGACGAGGACGGCAACACCACCACGACGAGGCAGACCAACACGGTTACCTCGAGCGGCGGCTCGCAGGACGCCGAGACCAGCGAGGAGGGCTCGGGGAAGGCCTATACGAATGAATACTATGGCATAGAGTTCATCTTGCCCACGGGATTCGAGAGCTCCGAATTGAAGTCCGATGTGGAATACGAGGACATCGACTACTACGCCACTGACGAGGACGGCAACAACGCAAAGTTCATTCTTTCGAAGCAAGTCACCGAGCTTGAAGGCATTACGGATGCGGACTCGTGGGCCGAGGTGTGGGGCGACGCGTTTGAGAAGGCGCTTGCTGATAATGGCGATACGGACATCGAGCTGTCGAGCGGTACGGTGACCATCGGCGGTGCAGTTGCACCTGCACTGCATGTGGAGAGCAACTCGAAGGAAGAAGGGCACATCTACCGTGACATATACTTCCTCATCGACGAGGATGGTGACGGTATGCGTATCTCGTTGACCGCGCTCGACGAGGACACCCTGCAGACGCTGCGTGATTCCATCGTGGCCATCACGGCGTAGTAGTGCACATCGCGCTTTCCCCCTTGTCGCCTCTTGCTAGTAGTCGATGAGGGGGTTTCGTTTAAGCTCAAGCAGGAAGTTGAAGGGGTCGTCCGCACCCACTCCCTGCTCGTGTGTCATTTGCTCTACCTGCGACATCACAGCGTAGACCTCGCGTGCGATGACGTCGACACGCTCTTGCTGCTCCTCGGTGAGGTATTCGACAAGCCTCCCGCCTGCGTACCCGTCTGGTGTGATTCCCAGGAACTTGGCGGCAAGCTTCGCGTCGTATTCTCCGGTCGCGCACAACAAGCCCGTGACGTCGGCTGTCACCTCGTCCCACACCGGCGCAATGACGTCCGGCATCGTCCGGCGGCACACAACATGTGCGCACTCGTGGTGGAGGCGGATTTCGCGAGAGATGATCACCCATCTGGCGCTATCGTAGGGTGTCTCGTCGGCGGAAAGGTTGCTGTAGGGGCCCTCTGAGATGACGATGAACTGCATGCGGAACGTGCCAGGTTGCTTGGTGAGTCGTCCGAACTCGGCGGCCCATTGGGTTCCTCCCGCCGCCTCGTACTCCGCACGTGCCTTCGCGACTGCGCCCCAGTCGGCGAGACCTATATAGGTCATGGCGCCTACCGTTCGTGATATGGGGACCGGCTGCGCCTTGTGGCCTACTATCTGCAAGAAGGTCTCGAAGTCCTGACGCTCTGCGAGGAACAGTACCTCTATTGGCCCTGCTGGCGTCGACACTTCGCGTAGTTCGTCTTCGTCGCTTGTGAGGAAGTGCTCCAAGTTGGCGCCCGGTTCGATGATGCCTCTGCCAGCTGCCTGTCGATGCGCGCTCTGCGCGCCTTCCGCCGGGGCAACGTAGAGCTGCGGAAGTCGCTCTGTAAGTTTGCTGATGGTTTCCTTGCCTTTGGTCATGTGCTTAACTCCTCCCGATGTGTTGGGCAGGGCCTACCGCTTCCTGCCCTTGATCCCCGCGTCAGCAAAGCTGCTGTCCAGATAGGCAAGGATTTCTTTGTCCGGCACGGTGCCGTCGAGCAGGATGGTAATCCAGTTGTTTTGGTTCATGTTCCATGCGGGTAGGAAGCCCTCGCGCTTGCGAAGTGACGCGACCACGTGCGGCTGGAGCTTCACGTTGAGTATGTCTATGCGACCGTCCTTGCCGATGCCTAGGTAGCGGCGCCCGATGTTCTTTGTAGCGGCAAACCATTTCTTGTTGTCTGCGCGCATAAAGACGATGACGCTGGAGTCCTTCGCAAAGAAATTGCCGGACTCTGCGTCGTATCGGGTGGTGATGTGTTGTGTAACCTCGTCTCGCGTCATGGGCGCTCCTCTCTCTATCAGTTATTGGCATTGTACGACATGCGACGTACAATAATGGTAGTTCATGGCGGTTCAGGTGATGTGTAACATTGCAGATGGGATGCGCGTGGATGCAGCGCGCATAAGGTTCTGTTACTCTTTTTGCGACATCGCGGTATGATACGCATACTTCGATTTCGCCGGAGGCCTGAGAGGCGAGGGACACTATGGGTACGGGTCGATTTAGCAAACGC
>CACXDP010000113.1 GCA_902766445.1 uncultured Coriobacteriaceae bacterium | reverse complement strand
CGGACGCGGCAAGATTTTCATTCATCTCACAGGCACGGACATCGATCCCGACGCTCGGATTGAGGCGAGCTCGCGGACGAAGGACGGCGCGCCGCTTCCTGCCTTCGTGATTCGCCAACCCGACTTGGAAGGCTGGGTGCTCGTGCTCGCGGTGGTGCGCGTCACGCAGCTGGTGACGGTGCGCGTGTGGGATGCGGGCGAGGACGTGCCGCATGAGTTCACAAAGACGGTGGCCGCGTTTGTCGCAAAGATGCACTCACGCGCAAACACGGCGAGGCATAATGCCGTGGCGGAGCGGATACGCAACTGCGACGTGTGGACTCGCCCGCAGGGTGTCTTTGTGGACTTCACCTGTCTGGTGTGGAACCCGACGCGCAACTGTGACGTCTTTCTCGGTGTGATCTCGGTCAAGACGAGAGACCGGGTGGTGGCTGAGGCTCCCTTGGAGATGAGCTTCCTTGGAGCGTTCGGTCAGGATGTGACTCTGGAGCCTTGGCTGAAGACGAGCGACACCCTGCGCTGTGAACATGGGGTATACGAGCGTCGCGTAGGCTATTCGGCTACCATCCCCATGTCCGATCAGTCCGACTGGCTCATCGTCTGGGCTAGAAGTCCCCAGACTGATCTCATGGACGGATTCGTCGTGTTCGAAGACTTCTTTTTACGCGGTTGCGAGGGGGGATGGCGTGATGCCACGATGGGGCCAGGTGGTGGCAACCAGGACATTGCGAATGCCCAGTACGAAACGTGGTTCCTCGACCGTTTGCGTACCTCTTCGCGCAATCTAGAGTTGCAGCGGGGGCGTACGTTCTCCCAAGACGTTACCTTCTCGATTGTGGTGCCGCTCTACCGTACACCGCTCGACTTCCTCCATCAGATGGTGCGCTCGGTACTCGACCAGACCTATCCGAAGTTCGAGCTGCTGTTGGTCAACTCTAGCCCTGAAGACGAAGGGCTTGGGCGAGCAGTTGCTGACTATGCGGCACAGGACGGACGTGTGCGTGTCATCGAGCTCGAGCGTAACGAGGGCATCGTAGGTAACACGCTGCATGGTATCGCCGAGGCTACGGGAGACTTTGTGGCGTTCCTCGACCACGACGACGTCATCGAGCCTGACATTCTTTACCGCTATATGGAGGGCATCGAGGACCATCCCGATACGGATTTGCTCTATTGCGACGAAGACAAGCTGCGCGATGGTCATTACTTGGATCCGCTTCTCAAGACGGATTGGAATCTCGATCTCATGCGTTCGGTGAATTACGTCTGCCACATGCTCACGGTACGTCGTTCCATCCTGGATGGGCTCCCCGATGACTGTCGTGCGTGCGAGGGCGCACTCGACTACTACATCACGCTCTTTGTGGGAGAGCGTGCGCGCAATGTGTATCATGCGCGTCGTGTGCTCTACCACTGGCGCATTCATGAGTTATCGACCGCTAGTAGCAGCGATACAAAGGAGTACACCGTGGCTGCGGGGCGCCTGGCCGTTCAGGCGCATCTCGATCGCTGTGGCATACGGGCGAGCGTCGTGCCAAGGCCCGAGCCGCCACACACCACCTATCGCGTCAGGTACGAGGTGGAAGGTACACCGCTTGTCTCCATCGTCATCCCAAACAAGGACATGGCGCCCGTGCTCAAGCGCTGTCTCGATTCCATCCGCGACAAGAGTAGCTACCAGAACTATGAGATCATCGTGGTGGAAAACAACAGCACGGAGTCTGCGACGTTTGCGTATTACAAGGAGCTGGCAGACGACGCGCGCATCAAAGTGGTGCGGCAGCCTAGTGACGGAACCTTCAACTTCTCGCGTACTGTCAACTTTGGCGTGGCGTGTAGCTCGGGTGAGTACGTCTTACTCCTCAACAATGACGTTGAGGTGATTACACCTGACTGGATTGAGCTCATGATCGGCCAGTGTCAGCGTGCCGAGGTGGGGTGTGTGGGTGTCAAGCTCATCTACCCCAACAACCTCATCCAGCATGCGGGCGTCATTGTCCATCACGGGTTCTGTGACCACATCGGGCGTAGGCTCGACCGTGACTCGCAGTCATACTTCAACATGTTGCAGCTTACGCAGGATCTTTCGGCCGTGACGGGTGCCTGCCTCATGTGCAAGCGTTCGACCTTTGACTCGGTGGGAGGGTTCGACGAGGAGCTGCCTATCGATTTCAACGACACGAATTACTGCCTGACGCTGCGCAGCAAGGGCCTGCTCGTGGTATACGAGCCTCAGGTGGAGCTCTACCACTACGAGTCGATTTCGCGAGGATTCCACGAGACAGCGGCAAAGAAAGCCCAGTTTGCATGCGCTGTGGGCATCATGCATCAGCGCTGGACCAAGTACATGGGCGAGGGCGACCCATACTGGCATCCGCACTTGACGCCGGGATTGTATAGGACGCTCTTTACCGGCGAACCCCTGCCCATTGACTAAGGGTGCGTACGATGGGAGAGCTGCATCTGGTTGGACGCTGTCGTGGGGAGGGCGTCGGATACCTAGCCGTCTGTGCGTCAGAATACATCGCCGGAGTGTGCGCAGACGCTAGTTTGGCGGACGGTACGCCCATTCCCTGCGAGGCGTTGCGTATAGAGTCGCCTCGCGAGCTGCGAATGCTCGATGCCAACGCGTGTTCGGGCTGGGTGGTTGTTGTTCCCCTGCTAGGGAGGTCATGCGTTATCACCCTCTCTGCCGATGGGGAAGTCCTCGGCAGGTTCGTGTTTCCGCCACTGCTCTCGAAGCTGTCGTCACGGCTCATGGGCTCGACGCGACCCGAGCTAGCGGCGTTGCTGAGGGGGTTCGAACAACGACGTGGCGCGGGTCGTACGCGCGTGTGGCTGCGCGACGTATGGCCTGCCGACGAGGGCAAGGTGGTCTGGCGCGCTGTGGCAGAGTACGTCGATGCGACTGGTGAAGACGAGCCGACGCTTGTGGTGCGCGATCAGATGGCGTGCGAGGTCGAAGCGCGCACGATCGTCATGGAGGACCAGATGGTGCCGTATTGGCGCGACGAGGCGCGGACGCTACGTCTCGTCACGTTCTCGTGTGCGATGCCAGAGGGGCTAGGGTCGTTCTATATCGAAGCGATGCTTGGGGGTCGTATCTGCGGGTTTGCGGGGATGAATGCCCCGCGTGCGGCAGGCATGCTCGCGGATAGGCGTCGCTTGATTGTTGGTCCCGAATATGACGGGGGCTATGAGGGATGGTTTGACCTGAGGCGTGCGACGGACGCCGAGCTGGCTTGGCAACGCAGAAACGTTGCCGAGGATTCCCCGTTCCTTGGTGTGGTGCTCTGCGGTGGGCAGGATTCCGAGCCGCGTGGCGTGACCCTTGCGTCGCTGCGGGCGCAATCGTATGGGCGTTGGAAGCTGGCGAGCGAAGCTGTGGGGGACGCTGGTCGATTTGACTGCATGCTCTTCGTCGAGGCCGGATGCGTGCTGGAGCCCGACGCGCTCTGGCATCTCGTGCGGACGATGGTCGCGCACCCCGACTGCGAGCTTGCGTTTTGCGACGAGGACTGCTTGGACGGTGCGTCAGTGCGCGCGCCGAGATTCAGGACGTTTGCCAACTATGGAAGCCTGTACACGCACAATGCCTTGGGCCGTCTGCTGCTGATGAGTCGCGTGGTGTGGGAGCGCGCGATGGACATGGGTCCGCTTGTCGAGGGGGCAGAGGCCTACGATATGGCCCTGCGCGCCTTTGAACTCGCAAGTCAGACGCAGCACGTGGCTCGCGTGCTCTACCACGTGTCCGCTCTGATGCGCGAGACTAATGCTGCCGCTCACGAGGCGGGCAAACGTGCGCTCGCAACGCACCTCGAGCGTCGCGGCATCGCGGCGACTGTCGACGACGGTCCCGAGTCGGGTACGTACCGCGTGCGCTACGAGCTGCCAGTGCCTTTGCCCAAGGTGAGCATCGTCATCCCCACCCGCGACCATTCGGACTTGCTCCGTGCCTGCGTGGAGTCGATACTGGACTTATCGACCTACGGCAACTACGAGGTCATTCTTGTGGAGAACAACAGCGTCGAGCGGCGAACGTTTGCTTTCTACGAAGAGCTGCGGGAGCGGGACGGTCGCGTGTGCGTAGTCACGTGGGAGCCGGATGAGCCCGGCGCGTTCAATTATTCCGCTATCGTGAACTTTGGGGTGCGCCATGCCACGGGTGAGCTCGTCGTACTGCTCAATAACGATACCGAGGTTATCGAGTCCACTTGGCTGGAAGAGATGGCTGGCTGCCTGATGCGGCCCGAGGTGGGTGTCGTCGGGGCCAAGCTGCTCTTTTATGATGGTCTCATCCAACACGTGGGCATGGTGGCGAACCCCAACGGCGACAACTGCCATGTGTATCAGAATCTGACTCGCACGGAGCGCGGTGCGCAGGGTGCCGCCGTGATGCCGGGCGACTACTCGATGGTGACGGGTGCCTGTCAGATGACTAGCCGCGCGCTTTTTGACGGGCTGGGCGGATACGACGAGCGCCTTGCTGTGGGCTTCAACGACAGCGACTACTGTCTGCGTGCGGGCGAGGCGGGCTATGCCGTGACGATGGCCGCGCATGCGCTGCTCTATCACCGAGAGTTTTCCACGCGCGGACGCGAGGTGACGGATGTCCGCTTGCGCGCTCGCTTCCTGCGCGAGCGGGCGTACATGATGGGCAAACATGCTGAGTTCTACGCCAAGGGTGACCCGGCGTTGAGTCCCAACGTCAATCCCTTTGGATCCTACGGCGAGTTGTAGGGGAGCCATCAAGCAAGTGGGGTGATTCGTGCCGTTGAGTTTTCGTCGGCATGACACCCTCCCTTGCTTTTCGAAGAGTTATTCTAGCTTACTGGTATTGGTGCAAAGGAAGTTCGCAATCGAGGGGTCGGAGGGGCGCATGGAGTCGTTGTACAGGAAGTACCGTCCGCAGACGTTTGCCGACGTGGTGGGCCAGCAGCACGTTGTGGGTACGCTGCAGCGTGCCGTTATGGAGGGGCGCACAAGCCATGCGTACCTCTTCTGCGGCCCTCGCGGTACGGGCAAGACGACCATGGCGCGCCTACTTGCGAAATCGCTGATGTGCGAACAAGGTCCAGGCCAGTTGCCCGACGGCACCTGCGAGCAGTGTGAGCTCATCGCAGCGGGCGAGCATCCGGATGTCTACGAGCTCGACGCGGCCTCGCGTACCGGCGTGGACAACGTCCGCGAAGAGATCATCAACCGTGTGGGCTATGCACCCGTGCGCGGGCGCTGCAAGGTATACATCATTGACGAGGTTCACATGCTCACGACGGCAGCGTTCAATGCCCTGCTAAAGACCTTGGAAGAGCCGCCTGACCACGTGGTCTTCGTCCTCTGCACCACTGATCCGCAAAAGATTCCTGCGACGATACTCTCGCGCGTGCAGCGATTTGACTTCCGTCCCATCGGCAATGACGACATTCGCGCGCGATTGGCCTACGTTTGCGAGCGGGAGGGATTTGCTTACGAGGATGCGGCACTCGATCTGGTCGTGCGCCACGCGCGCGGAGGCATGCGTGACGCACTCTCCACGCTGGAACAGCTCTCGGTATTTGGTGCGGGGACGATCTCTGCTGATGCGGCCCAGGACCTACTCGGTGCCGTGCCGGGGGCGGAGATGGGTCACGTGGTGGAGGCGCTGGCGGCTCGTGACGTGCCCATGCTCTTTTTGCAGGTAGGGGAGCTCATCGAATCGGGCAGGGACCCGCTGCAATTCGTGCGTGACCTCGCAGCTCATATGCGCGATGTGTATGTGGTGGCGGTCGTAGGCCCGAGGCCTGAGGTGCTTGATTCCTCTGTGGATGTGGAGCGTCTGCGGTCGGAGGCCGAGGCTTTCGGCTCGCCGGACAGAATCGCGCGCGTGCTCACGATACTTGGCGAGGTGACGTACGAGATGGCCACGGCGCCCAACCAGCGCCTCGTGCTTGAGATCGCGTTTACGCGTATGGCACGGCCAAAAGAAGACCTCACGCTCGAGTCGCTAGCCGAACGATTGGCGGACTTGGAGCGCCGTATGCAGGGACTGGCGAGTTCAGGGGCGGTAGCGCCGGGTGCCTCTGCGCCGGGGCTTCATGGTCAGGCCCAGCCCGGAGGGCCTCAGCAGTCTGCTGGTGCCCAGTCTCCGGTTGCACAGTCTCAACAGGCGCCTCAGCGTAGGGTGGCAACCCAGGCTACTGGGCCTCAGCGAGCAGCTCAAACTCAGCAAGCGGTCCAACCCCGGGTGGACCAGCAGCAGTACGGTCAGCAGTCGGGGAATCGGTTCCAAGACGCGGGGCCTGCTTTGCAGAACGCGCAGACGACCCGTCCGGAGCAGGTATCGCCTCAGTCGGCTCCTGTCACCGATGCGGGCGAGTTGCAGCGGCGATGGCGCTCGGTGGTCTCGGAGATTACAGCGCGCGTTCCTGCTCGTGGGTCACTCTTGGCGAATGCGACGGCAATGTCGGATGACGGCACGAAGCTCGTGGTGGGTCTGCCAAAAGGTTCGGGCTTCTCACTCAAGATGCTCGAGCGACCTGACGTCCGTGCTCTGGTTGAGGGTGTCGTTGCCGAGCAATTCGGCAAAAGAACAATGGTATATCATGAGGGAATTGAATCCCCGCAGCAGCCCGCCCCGCAGCAACCTGCTCAATGGGCGTCGCAAGGGCAGCCCTCCGCACAGCAGTCGGCTCCTTCGTATTCGACTCCGCAGCAGTATTCGCAACAGGCTCCCGTGCAACAGTACGCGCAACGGCCCGCCTCGCAGCAGCATGCGCAACAGTCGCAGCCTGCCCAGCAGCCGACGCCCGCCTCGCAACCGGGTCCAGGCTATCCCATGCCATGGGATGATCCGGCAGGCAGCCCAAATGTGGAAGACCCGGGCGCTGATTACGTACCCTACGAAGACCTTGGTGCGACTGGTTACGTGGAGGAAGAATACGCCGCTGCGGCAGTCCCAGATGGCGGGCAAGATGCCCTGACTCCGTTTGGGCCAAACGCGAGTCCGACATCGGTGACACCTCAGCCGCAGACAGCTCCTTCTTCGATGCGTGGAACTACGAGCACTGCTCCAGCTCGCTCACCGGAACCCATGTCTGTAGCGGCTGAATCACCAGCACAGGAGCCAGATTCCCAGCCTGACATCCCCGACGACCTTCCACTTGAGCTTGCGTCCGTTCTGGCCAATGCATTCGAGGTATTTGGTATGGATGTCAAGGTGAGCAGAGGTTCTGCCAGACGCTCGTAGCATGCGGCAGGGCTAGAGAGGCTCATCGCTTTTTGGCCGCTGAGTTCGTGCGTCTTGCGACGGAATGTGGCCAAAGCGCGGTTGGGCTCCTGACATGCTACAATGACAGACCGCGCAACGACGATAAGTGAGGGGTGTGCCCAATATGGATATGCAGCAGGTACTCGAACAGGCACGTGCCATGCAGCAGCAGCTCATGGATGCCCAGGACAACATGGCAAACATAGAGGTCTCCGCATCGGCAGGCGGCGGCATGGTGAATGTGACCGCGACGGCGGATATGAAGCTCACCTCAATCACCATTGACCCCGACGCGGTCGACCCTGACGATGTGGGCATGCTTGAGGACTTGGTGCTCACGGCCGTCAACGCTGCTCTCGCCAAGGCTAATGAGGTCGCAAACGACCAAGTCTCGGGCGTCACGGGTGGGCTTGACCTCTCGAGCCTTTCGGGCTTGTTCTGATGGCGGGAGTCGATCCCAGCGACGGTCGTGCCCTTCAGCGTCTGTTGGACGAATTGGGCAGATTGCCGGGCATCGGACCAAAGTCAGCCCAACGTATCGCGTACTATCTGCTTGAATCCGACGTGGAGCAGAGTCGTCGGCTCTCGAATGCGATTCTTGAAGTCAAGCAACAGGTGCATTTCTGTCCCGTATGCTTCTCGTATGCGACGCGCGACACGTGCGACGTGTGCGCGGACGGTACGCGTGACTTGTCAACGATTTGTGTGGTGTCAGAGCCACGTGACGTGTCGGCGATTGAGCGCACCGGTGCGTATCATGGTCTCTATCACGTGCTCGGAGGAGTCATCTCTCCTATGGATCGCATCGGACCGGATCAGCTGCATGTGCGTGAGTTGCTCTCGCGGCTCGCGTCGGGCGAGGTACGCGAAGTCATTTTGGCTACAAATACCGACGTGGAGGGCGAGGCGACCGCTACCTACCTTTCGCGCATCATCAAGCCCATGGATGTGATGGTCACGCGCTTTGCCGTGGGAATGTCGGTGGGTGGCGAGGTAGAGCTTGCTGATGAGCTGTCGCTCGGCCGTGCCATTGAGGATCGCCGCGAGCTTTAGGCGACACAGAGAGGAGCGTGGGCGATGTATTCGCTTGACGATACCGAGGGCATGGGAATGGATGCCCCAAAGCCGATAGACCCCGAGCT
>CACXDP010000112.1 GCA_902766445.1 uncultured Coriobacteriaceae bacterium | reverse complement strand
GGTATTCCAGGTGTCTTCCAGCACGCCACACTCAATCGCGCGACCCCACAGGTTGTCGTCGATGGAGTAGGGCTTCTTCTTCGTCGTAGGCACGGGCACGCCGTGAGCCTCAGCCCAAGCCATCTCGGAGTCGCGCGTCGTGAGGTCCCACTCACGCACAGGGGCGATAATCTTTAGCTCGGGGTCGAGCGCACGGATGCAGGTCTCGAAGCGCACCTGGTCATTGCCCTTGCCCGTGCAACCGTGAGCCACGTACTTCGCACCGAACTTGTGCGCCACGTCAACGAGATGCTTCGAGATGAGCGGGCGACTCAGAGCCGAGAGCAGCGGGTAGATACCCTCGTACTTGCCGTTGGCCCAAATCGCCTTCGAAAGAATCGTCTGCGCATACTCCTCGCGCATGTCGATGGCTTCACTCGCGATGGCACCCATATCGAGCGCCTTCTGCTTAATCCAACTGAGGTCCTTCTCGTCCTGTCCCACGTTGCCACAGATGGCGATAACGTCCATGTTTCGCTCGACCTGAAGCCACTTAACTATGACGGAGGTATCAAGACCTCCCGAATACGCAAGAACTACCTTCTCTTTCTCTGCCATGTTCCTTGCCTTTCTATAAGAGTGCATGGTGCGAGTATGCATAGTTTTTCGATTCTAGCGCATCGGCTCCCGCGCAACGCAAAAAGCTAAAACCAGCGTCACGCCGAAACGTAGCGGAAACGCTCGCGCGATTCAAGGGCTCCTTCCTCATTCTCGCGTCTCAATCTTAGCACACTCAGGAATAAAATAAGAACATGAGTTCTATTCTTTCTGTTTCAAGAACGAACATTTGTGGTACACTATCTTCGCCAGACAAGTCCGGCCAAAACTTTCGTCACCGTATGCTCTCACGAACTTTTGGGAAGTATAATCCTATGCTATAAACCTTCGTCGATTGGCCCTTCCGTGAAACGTTACCTGCGTCTCCTTGTCCTCTACGTGACGATAGCCGTTGCCGTCGTGCTGCTCTACGCACCGTGGGCTCTCGCACTGCGTCCCTCGGACGTCTCCATCCTCCGAGCGGGATTTAGTATCATCGCCGCCATCGGCCTCGCGGGCGTCTTCGGCGCGGGTACATATCTTGCACTCAAGGATCCTGACGAGAAACTCCTCGAAGCGTCCTCCGTTGTATCAGCAGATGAGGTTCTTCCCATCCTGCACGAATACGTCGAGACATCCTACGTCGGCGGCATCGCTTCGGATACTATTGACCAGGTAGAGAGTGCCGAGCGCAAGCGTCGTCGGCTGCGCAAGGCCATCGGCACGCAGTTCAGCGAGGGCAGCATTACTTGGGACCATTTCACAGGCCTCGTTGATGAAGCAGCTCAAACGGTCGTGCGTAACGCTGCCCTTGTGGCAAATGGCGTACAGGCCTTCGACCGCGTTGAGTACGCCAAGGACCTCGCCGACGCGCGTCGTGCGGGCAAAGGCAATTCCGCCGAGGCTCGTGTACAACGCGAGCAGGTTGCCGTCCACGAGCAGGCACTCGAGCACATGCACGAAATCATCGCCGCCAATGAGCGCATGCTTCTCGAAATGGGCAAGCTTGAACTCGAGCTCGGCAAGCTCGAAGCCGGCGACACCCTCGAAGCAAACGGCGGCACCGTCGAGGAACTCTCCCAGCTCATCCAGCAGACACAGTACTACGCCTAGACCAGAGTCACCGACATCAGCATGTTTTTTTGGCTATCCTTGAATCACGAGCAAAACACGTAGAGAGGACTCCCCATGGAAAACAAGCGTGTCGGTTTCGGCCTCATCATCGGTCTGGCGCTGATTGCCTCCATAGTGTTCGGCATTCTCTTTGTCACGCGCAACGCTGGCAAGACCGAACGTACCATCGACACCGAGACCGCTCAGGCAAACCTCACAGAAATGGTACGCACAATCAATCCCCAGACGGCCACACCTGTCAAGTCCTCAATCGAATATAGCGAGGAAGACGTCGAGGCCGAGGAGCTTCCCACGCTCAACAAGGACGATGTTGCCGTTCGTGCCACCACTAACACCTTCGCCGAGATATGGTCTTCGCCCGAGAAGGCAAGCAAAGGTACCGATGGCTGGATGCGAGAGATGGCCGAAGCCTTCAATGCCACCAACCCCGAGGTCAACGGGACACCCGTGAGTATCCAGCTGCGCTCCATGAGCAGCGGTCTCGCCGTGGATTACATTGCCACAGGCAAGGAGATCCCCGCCGGCTACACTCCGTCAAACATGCTCTTCGTAGACCTCCTCTCCGCACGCGGGGTAAAGACCGACGTCATTCGCGAGCGTACGGTGGGCAACGTCCCCGGAATTCTTCTCGACCAAAAGCACTACGATACCATCGTAAAGAAGTATGGCACCGTAGATCTCAAGTCCGTGACCGAGGCGGTAGCCTCAAATGAGCTTACCATGGGCTACACCAACCCCTTTACAAGCAGCACGGGGCTTAACTTCCTGATATCGTGCCTCTTGCGCTACGACCGCGACAACCCTCTCTCAGAAACGGCAGTCGAGGGCTTCAAGTCTTTCCAGGAGAACGTCCCCTTCGTCGCCCTCACCACAGTACAGATGCGCGACGCGGCCGAACGCGGCTCACTCGACGGATTTGTCCTCGAGTGGCAGCTCTATCAGAATGACCCATCCCTCAAGGCGAACTACGTCTTTACCCCGTTTGGCTATCGTCACGACAATCCGCTCGTTGCCTGCCCAACGGCCAGCGACGACGAGAAGGCCACGCTAGAGCTCTTTGCCAAGTACTGCGATGACAACGGGCGCAAACTTGCCGACCAGTACGGCTTCAACAGCAAGGACGACTACGTCTGCGAATTGCCCGAGACCTCTGGCGAGACGCTCGTAGCCGCCCAGCAGCTCTACAAGAAGAACAAGGACACCGGTCGCAGCGTCGTGGCCGTATTTGTCGCTGATGTCTCCGGCTCCATGAGCGGCGCCCCTCTTAATGAGCTGCAGAGCTCTCTCATCAACAGCATGCGCTACATCAATTCCGACAACTACGTTGGCCTCGTCTCCTACGCCGATGACGTTACCATCGAGCTGCCCATTGACCAGTTCGACCTCAACCAGCAAGCCTACTTCAAAGGCGCGGTCGAGGGATTGCGCGCAGCGGGTGGCACAGCCACCAACGACGGCATCATTGTCGCTGCAGACCTCATCAACAAGGCCCTCGCCGACATTCCTGGCGCCAAACCCATGATCTTTTTGCTCTCAGACGGCGAGGCCAACGCCGACACCATCTCCTTCGCCGACATGCAGGCTGTCATTGGCGGATTGCGCATCCCGGTTTACACCATCGGCTACAACGCAAATATCGCCGCATTGCAGCAGATCAGCTCTATCAACGAGGCCGCAAGCATCGACGCATCCACCGATGACGTCACCTACCAGCTCAAAAACCTCTTTAACGCTAACATGTAGGCAGGTTTTGTCTATCCTTGAGTAGGCAATTTCCCATATAGAGAGAGGAATCCCCATGCAAAAGAAGCGCATCGTTATCGCCCTCGTCGTCGGTATGGTGATGATTGGCACCATCGTGTTCGGCCTTCTCTTCATCACGCGCAACACTGGCAAGACCGAGAAGGTCATCAGCTCCGAGGAAGCACAAGCCAGCCTCGGCGACATGGTGAATCAAATCAACCCGGCTACGGCGGAACCCATCAAGTCTTCTGTAGAATACACTTCCAAGGAAGTTGAGGCTGAGGAGCTTCCCCCACTCGATAATAACGAGGTCACTTGCAAGGCTACCACACCCCTCTACGCCGAGATTTGGTCCTCGCCCGAAAAGGCCGGAACTGGCAAGGATGGGTGGCTGTGTGAGATGGCCGAAAAGTTCAACGCCTCAGGCGCAAATCTCGATGGCACAGCGGTAAACGTGCAGGTACGCAACATGAGCAGTGGTCTGGCCGTGGACTACATCGCCTCCGGCACCGAATCTCCTGCTGGATACACCCCCTCGAGTATGCTTTTTGTCGACCTTCTTAACGCACGCGGCGGAGCTACCAAGGTCATTCGCGAGCGCACGGTAGGCAACGTAGCCGGAATCCTCCTCGACAAGGAGCACTACGATGCCATTATCGATAAATACGGCACAGTTGACCTCAAGGCCATCACCGAGGAAGTTGCTGCCGGCGAACTCACCATGGGTTATACGAACCCCTTCACCAGCACAACTGGCCTCAACTTCCTGATCTCGTGCCTCGAACGTTACGATTCCAAAGACCCGCTCTCTACTGAGGCAACCAATGGCTTTAAGCAGTTCCAATCCAACGTCCCCTTCGTCGCCCTCACCACGGTACAGATGCGCGACGCGGCCGAACGCGGTAAGCTCGACGGCTTCGTCCTCGAGTGGCAGCTCTACCAGAACGAACCATCCCTCCAGTCGAACTACCAGTTCGTCCCCTTCGGTTACCGACACGACAACCCGCTGGTCGCCTGCAAGTCTGCTTCTGCAGACGAGGAGGCTATCCTTGAGCTCTTTGCCCAGTACTGTGACGAAAACGGCACTGACCTCGCCAATCAGGACGGTTTCAACAGCAAGGACGATTACATCTGCGAGCTGCCCGAGGTCTCTGGCGAGACGCTAGTTGCAGCCCAAGACCTCTACAAGCGCAACAAGGATAACGGCCAGGCAGTTATGGCCGTCTTTGTCGCCGATACGAGCGGCTCGATGAGCGGCGCGCCTCTGCAAGAGCTCCAAGAATCCCTCATCAACAGCATGCGCTACATCAACGACGGCAACTACGTGGGCCTCGTGTCCTATGCCGACGATGTCACGATCAACGTCCCCATCGCGGAGTTCGACCTCAACCAACAGTCATACTTCAAAGGTGCGGTGGAGAATCTTCGCGCCGCCGGCCAAACGGCAACCAACGACGGCATCATCGTGGCAGCGAGCATGCTCGAAGAGGCTCTCGATGACGTGCCAAACGCCAAACCCATGATTTTCTTGCTTTCGGACGGTGAGGCCAATGCCGACACCATCAGCTTCGCTAACATGCAGTCCGTCATCAGCGGTCTTCGCATCCCCGTCTACACCATCGGCTACAATGCCGACATCGCAGCACTGCAAAAGATCAGCTCTATCAACGAAGCAGCAAGCATCGATGCGACAACCGACGATGTGACCTACCAACTCAAGAACCTCTTCAACGCAAACATGTAGAATGTAGTCCGTACCAAACGTAAGCATTGCAGAAAGGCAGGCAACCATGGCATTCGACCTCGAGATTCCCGAGCCCGAGGAAGTAAAGGCAAAAGTCGAGCAGGAACTCGCCGTTCCCGAGGACCGCGCGAAGGTCATCGACAACGTCGCACAGGCCAAGGGCGAAGAAATCATGGCCGTCGACCTCGACTCAGTGGCGAGCCGTCGCGAGATTACGCATGCCGTCGAGGACCTCGGCTCCGACCTCGTACGCAAGTCTTCCACAAAGAACGACATCCTCGCTAAGCGCATGGCCGACCTCAGCCGCTCTGGCAGCGAGTCCGGCGAAGTCGCGAAGGGCCTCGAGGATCTCGCTATCAAGATGCGCGACCTCGATCCCTCCGGTATCGATTTCATGAAGCAAGGTGCTTTTGGCAAGCTATTCAACCCCGTGCGCCGCTATTTCGACCGCTACAAGTCAGCTGACGCCGAAATTGCCGAAATCGTCAAGTCACTTGACAAGGGCCGTGATACCCTTCGCAAGGACAACGTCACCCTCGAGATCGAGGCGGGCAACATGCGCGACCTCACCAAGCAGCTCAACCAGCGCGTCGCCATGGCACAGGATCTTGACGCTTATCTCTCAAACGCACTCGACAACTATCGCGCACAGAGCGGTGGCGACGATGACAAGACTCGCTTCCTCGAGGAAGAGGTACTCTTCCCCCTACGTCAAAAGATCATGGACTTCCAACAGCTGCTCGTCGTCAACCAGCAGGGTATCGTCGCCATGGAGGTCATCCGCAAGAATAACCTCGAGCTCATCCGCGCCGTCGACCGTGCCGAGAACGTCACCGTCGCAGCACTGCGCACAGCTGTCACCGTGGCTGGCGCCCTCTACAACCAGCGCATCGTCCTCGAGAAAGTCCAAGCCCTGAATGCTGCGACGAACGACATGATTAACGCTACTTCACGTATGCTCAAGGAGCAGGGTGTCGCCATCCAGAAGCAGGCTACCGATGCCGCCATCTCACCCGACACTCTCAAGGCCGCCTTCCAAGACACGCTGTCCGCCCTCGACGACATCACCGACTACAAGCTCAAGGCACTTCCTCAGATGCACCAAACCATCGAGGAGTTCCGGGCCATTGCCGACGAAGGCGAAAAGCGCCTGCAGCAGATGGAGGACTCCGGCTCTTTCTCGCTGAATCCTGGCTCCGACATGCGCCGCCTCCATAGCTAGTTAACTAGGGTACAGATAGAACACTGGGGGTACCGGGAGACGATCCCGGTACCCCCATTTTTATCCAGCAGTACCTCACCCAGTAGTTACCCAAGCATTACAGCTCTAGAATCGTGTACGTCCCCTTGCCACTCTCCTTGCTCTGATACATCGCGTCGTCAGCTACCTCGAGCAAGTCGTAGAACGTCGCGTCACGCTGATTAAAGACAGCCACGCCTACGCTGCACGCGGCACCCACATCATTCACTGACGCGATGATTGACCTAGCCCTCCTGCGAGCTAGTTCGTCAACCTCAGAGGGCGTGAAGTCTGCGCCTGTCAATGCCATGTACGCCACGAACTCGTCTCCACCGTAGCGTCCCACCAAATCACCCTCGCGGAAATTGCTTTGTAGCGCCGCCGCGACATCGCGCAGAAGCGCATCTCCAGCCAGATGCCCCTGCTCGTCGTTGACCTTCTTGAATCCGTCGAGGTCAATCATAAACATGAGGCCCTCGCCCTCAGTGCGTATGGCGAGGTTGATGTTTTGCTCGGCCGCATTGCGGTTGAGCAGACCGGTTAGTGGATCGATCTCGGCTTGGCGACGCCACCAGCGCACTGACCCCATCTGATCATTCGAATCCTGCGCATACCCGTGTATTACCTGCGTAATGCCATTCTCATCAGCCTCACAGGTGTAATTGACATGGTACCAACGCAACTCATCGCCCTCGCGCAAGTTGCACTTGATATCGCTAAATCCTGCCGTAGGGTGCGTACGCAAGTCGCTTATCGTAGATATAATCTTTGCCGCAGTCGACCTCGTAACGGTATTGGGCAGCTCTTCCATCAACCTCAAGAAGTGCTCTATCACATGGTCCACCCCAACACCGTCAGCGGTCGGCGTATGAATTGTGATGCAATCTGTCGCAAATTCGTAGTCGAAGGTAATTACCAACGATCCTCCGCGAGCACCTGTTTCCTCAATCTCCTCGTACGGTTCGCTCACCAAGAGCAAAAGGGCATACAGCCATTCAACCCCGTCTTTGTCTGGCATCACGCGGCCCAAAATGTTGACGTTGCGGCGCTCGTTGCCATACCCATAGTGAACACGCACGTCGCAGCTAAAGGTGGCGTGAGAACGAGCACTCTGCGCAACGGCGTCCATGAATTCTTGGCGATCCTCCACGACAATCGTTTGTTCAAGCGCGTTGTGAAAGCGACGAACGAATTCTGATTCGGAGAGGCCACTCTCCTCGTAGAGCTTCGGGCTGATGTAAGCGATGCTCAGGGTGTCGTCCACCTTGCACTTCACGAAGCTGTTGGGCACAATCGCATCGAGCATCTCGATATTCCAACCAACATCCTGCATCGTCTGTGCGCCACGGTGCAGGTCATTCTTGCTCGCATCCGTCTCGTCCACGACACGCAAGATATTCATGGAGTAGACCTCGCCGCGCGAACTCGTGCCCAAATATCGTATCACCGCGTCGACCCAACGTCCATTGACCAACTCAAACTCACAGGTTGCAGCACCGTATTCCCGTGCCTCGGCCGCCGCACGCCACATCGTCTGACGCGATGCGGATTTCACCTGCAGAAGCGGATTTGCCTCCGCCCCTTTGAGATTTCCACGTACAAACCCGCAGGCCTCATAGAACTCGTCGTTGGTCAAGATGCTCTCTCCGCCTCCCTCACCAGCAAAGAAAAACATCGTGGGGCCCATCACATGATTAAACAGGTACGACGATGCTGCATCGATGCGCGTGAGGTCGTCTAGATGCGCGTCACTGCGCACGCGCCGCTGGGTATGCTCGACTGCGCGATTCGTGACGATGAAGCTTTCAAACTCATCGAGAGACATGGGGCGAGAGAAGTGATTTCCCTGCATGAGATGACAGCCCATGTTTTTGAGCATCTCCGCCTGCTCGAGCGTCTCAACACCTTCAGCAATAATGGGCGTATCGAGGCCTTGGAGCATGCGAATGACTGAACCGAGAACAACGCCACCGCGATTGCCGACCATTGCCGACTGCATGAAACCCATGTCGAGCTTGACCACGTCCACAGGCACACCTTTGAGCATGTTGAGGGAAGAGAGCCCGCTACCAAAGTCGTCCATCTCCACCATCATGTCGTGCTCGCGAAGACGCTCCACTACCGTGCTAATCCGCTCCGCATCCTCAACGAACGCGCTCTCGGTAATCTCAAGACGAATGCTTCCCGGTGGGAGATCGTATTTGAGCTGCAAATCGAGGAAGCGCTCCAGCAAGTCAGGCTCAAGCATCTCAGTCCGCGAGACGTTTACAGATACAGGCACGGGCTTGCTGTCTGCTTTGCTATGCCATCGTCCCGCGTTGCGACACACCTCTTCCCACACGTAGATGTCGAGCGAGTGAATCTTGCCACAGTTTTCAAGGATGGGGATGAACTCGTCTGGCATTATCAAACCCAAATCCTGGTGATTCCAACGAGCGAGTGCTTCAGCACCAATCACCTCACCAAGAGCGTAGTCAACTTGCGGCTGATACCACACTTCAATTCGCCCGCGGAGAAGTGCGTCATCGATACTCTGCTCGATGGCGATGCGTCGCATGTCACGCTCATAGTCCTCATCCGAAAAGCACATGACGCCACCGCTCGGGTTGTCATGTGCATTTCGATGCGCTATAGATGCGTAGTCGAGCGGCTTCTGATGGCTCGGAATGCCAAGGTCAACGGGGCGCAAGATATACACACCTGCGCATAGCATCACAGGGTAACCAATGCCCTGTTCAGCAATCCGCAATTTGACTGCATCCTGCAGCCGACCGAAGGCGTGTGACACCGAATCTGAATCGCCATGTGCAGAGATCGCAATAAATCGATCGCCACCCAATCGCGCTACCGGCAACTCACCTTCTGACACGGTCTCGCGCATACAGGTCACGACAGTTCGAAGAACGGCATTGCCTTTGCTGAAACCATACCGTGGATTAATCGCGCGGAAATTACGCACATCCAAGAACCACATGGCCAGATGCGTATATCGCCCCGACTCGATAACCGATGCATATTGACGTCCAAAGGCTGGAAGGGTGAGGCCCCCTGAAATGGGCTCAATCATCGGCGGTCCGCCGGCAGGTCCGCCTAGGCCACTTGGCCCGCCTGGGCCGCCTGAGCCTCCATACGACATTTGCCGTGCCGAAGGCATTCCGTCACGCGAAATAGGCATCCCGTCTACCATAGTGTTCCTTCCCTAGTCCATCCATCTATCATTATGGCACAGGGCAAGCTGAAAAAACGACTCATCCCGCAATCGGTAGCCAAGGTTGATGCTGAGACGCAAAACAGGCCGACAGATTTTCATCCATCGACCTGTTGTTTTATCGTGGTGGGCCGTTAGGGTCTCGAACCCTAGACCTTGGGATTAAAAGTCCCCTGCTCTGCCTACTGAGCTAACGGCCCGCGCAGAGGAATTGTAGCACAATCTCTAGTAATTGACTACCTGCTCCTCGAAGTAGGATTGCGGATGGTTGCAAGCCGGGCAAACCTTGGGAGCCTTAGC
>CACXDP010000111.1 GCA_902766445.1 uncultured Coriobacteriaceae bacterium | reverse complement strand
CAACCGGACGGTGGAGTACACCATGGCCACCGACATCACCATCGTGACCACGATAAGCCACAGGTGGATAACGCGCAGGGAAATCCCGGCCCTAAATCTGTCAAATAGTCTCATTCGCAATCTCCCGCTCAGTTCCCAAGCGCCTTGGCAAGCACAGTCCGCTCAAAATCGTCGGCAGGCAAGGGTCGGGAGAAATAGTAGCCCTGTACTATGTCGCATCCCGCATCCTTGAGCAGCCTGAGCTGGTTCTCCGTCTCAACTCCCTCAGCTATGACCGGTACGTTGAGATAGCGAGCGATGTCCACAATGAGCTCCACAAGGCGTAGGTCCTTCGCGCTGACTTCGATGTTTCGTATGAAGGCGATATCCATCTTTAGAATGTCGACGGGCATGGACGAAAGCATGTTGAGCGAAGAATACCCGCTGCCAAAGTCGTCCATCTCGATCTCGTAGCCTTTGCCGCGGAGCTCTTCGATGACCATGATGAGCTGGTCGGCGTTCTCCGTATAGGCGGACTCGGTAACCTCTAGCTTGAGGTCTGCACAGTTCAGGCCGTTGCGAGCCACGATGTCGTCCAGCGTCGAGCTCAGCTTGGGGTCAAACACGTCCATGCGTGAGAGGTTCACCGACACCGGCAAGGTCACGCCGCACGCGTCACGCCATGCGGCAATCTGGCGAGCAGCCTCCTCCCACACGTATTTGTCCAGCGCGCTAATCTGCCCGCTGCTCTCAAGCAGGGGAATGAACTCACCCGGAGAGATCAGTCCCAGCTTGGGATGGCGCCAGCGCACGAGGGCCTCGGCGCTCGAGAGCGTGGGCTCCGCGACCTGAACGTTGTATTTTGGCTGGTAGAAGACCTCTATCTCGCGGCGCTCGAGCGCACGGCCCAAATCGTTGAGCAGCAACTGGTCGCGCTCCTCCCTTTCGCCCATCGCTGCGTCGTAAACGACAAGCTGGCTGCCATAATTGCCAAGCTTCTTTTTGCAGGCGGTACGTGCGTGATCAAACTGCGTGACGGGGTCGACGCCCTCTTGCCAAGGCTTGACGCCCATCCGCAGGTGGATGTTTGCACTGTGGAAATGTTTGTCTAGCCTTCCCTGAAAACGCGCGAACGGTGCACGCCAGTCATCTCTATGCTCGCTAAAGATGTCGAACCGATCCGACTCGAAGCGACTCGCGATGCCGCCCGACTCGTCAACGAAAAGCTGAATCTCCCTACCCAACTCTCGCAACACATGATCGCCATATTCGCGACCGTGCAGTGCGTTTACGGAATGGAAGCGATCGATGTTTATGACTACGGCGTCCATGGGCTTGTGAGGCAGATCGCGGTGAATCTTGTTTGCATACACCAGGAAGAAGTTCCAGTTGTAGAGGCCAGTCAGTGGATCGCGCTCGGCCTCAGAGATGATCATGCTGCCCTCGGCAGCCCGTGCCTCCGCTCTCATGTTCTTGATGACCAGCGCAAGAATGACGGCAGTGATAACGGCGACAATGGCAATAACAGTGGCCAAGTTGTCCTTGAGAAATTCCCCAACCGACACCTTATCGTCCCGAAAGCCGTAGTTCGTCAGCGAAGAGTTGATGACCGTAGTGGGGACGTATCGCGTGACTTTGTTTAGGATGGAATACAAGCAGTCATCCTCGCGACGTGTGGCAAACCCCAAATCCATGGCCTCGCCCGTAGCGAGCGTGGCGAGACCGTTCTCGTCGCAGAGGTCTTTCACACGGTTTATGCGATAGTTGCTCACCAAAGTGCAATCCACCTCGCCAGACCCCACCGCTTTGAAGCTCTTCTGGTTGCTGTCGTAATACCTGAGCTTCCAGTTTGGGAAGTGATCCTTGATGAAAGTTGCGTGACTCAGGTGTCCGGCGAGGACCGCCACCGTCATCTCTTTGTCCGGAGAGATGCCCTTGTGGTCAGCCGCGCGCACGGCGGCGTACAGCTCCGTGCGCACGAAGGGGTCCGTGACGATGATGCCCATCTGCTCGCCATCGTAGGCGCTCAGGTTTATGGGAAACACGCAGTCAATCTCGTTGTCTTTTAGGGCCTGAAGAGCGTCTTCGGTCGTCTTGAACGCACGGGTCTCAAAGCTGAGCTGGGCATTCTTCTCGGCATGCTCCGCGCTTGCGAGGTAGTCCAAAAGAGCGCCCGTAAGTTTGCCGTCGGCGTCGTCCTGATCGCTGTAAGGAAGGAAGTCGTCGCGGTATCCCACGCGAATAGCGCCATGATCGGAGAGCCAGTCCTTCTCCTCATCCGTAAGGAAACGGTTCACCGCACTTGCCCTGTTGAACCTTTCGGCCATTTGCAGGTTATAGTCGCGGTTTTCCTCAAGAATGCGGTTCATGGCGATGTCGAGCTCGCGT
>CACXDP010000110.1 GCA_902766445.1 uncultured Coriobacteriaceae bacterium | reverse complement strand
CGCGCGCCCGGACAGCCCGAACTCCTGGAGGGCCGCCATCACCTCCGCCTCGGTGAAGCCGAAGGACGTCTCGAAGCGGGGGGCGGTGACCGAGGCGACGTAGAGGTTGTTCATGTCCGAGAAGATCGACTCCTGCGCCACGCGCGTGATGCCGGTGATGAGGGCGCGCCCGAGGGAGTCGTTCGTCTTGAAGGTCGAGTTGAAGAGGCCCCGCACGAACTCGACCATCTCGTCCCAGTAGCCGTGCGACCACGCCTCGACGAGCGGGGTGTCGTACTCGTCGAGCAGGACCACCGGCTCTACGCCCCAGTGCGCCCGCAACATGACACAGAGCCTCTTCAGGCACTTCTTTGCCGTGACGTCTCCCATTTCGTCGGTCACCTTCGCTAGGAAGCGCTTGTCTTCCGCGTCAACGGCGCCGGAGGCCTTAAGGTAGCCGTGCGCGCGTACGGCCGCGCACAGCACCTGCTTCACGTCCTCGACCGCCTCGTCGTAGGTGGGGTCCTTCACGTCGGCGAAGGAGACTGACACCACGGGCACGCGCGACATGAGCTCCATCATCCACTCGTCGCGCGTGACCTCGAGGCCCGAGAAGAGCCTGGCGGTCTCCTCGCGGTCGCAGAGGTTCGAGAGGAAGCGCCCCACCATCGAGAGCGTGAGGGTCTTGCCGAACCTCCTGGGGCGGCAGACGAGCGTCACCTTATCGCGCGCTCGCCACCAGTCGCCGATGAAGGCGGTCTTGTCGACGAGGAAGTCGTCGTTCTCCCGCATGTCCTCGAACACGTCGGCACCTATGGCCACGACGCGCGCCATCGCATCCTCCTATCGTCAGGGTGACTAAAGTATAACACACGTGAAATGTATTGGTGCGCGGTGTGTGCTATCAATCACTGCCTCTCGCAAGTAGCCCACAGCAGTCGGTGTCAGGGGATGCGGACGTCTCGTGACGGGGAACGGCAGCCGTTCGGGTGCTCCCAGCAGTGCGCACCCAGCCGATGGCGTGCCGCCCAAGCACCGGACGCCTTCCCAGCGTATAGCTGATGTACCATATGTGCTTTGACTCCGTGAGAACGCGGCGCTTTTGTCATGCGAGTCTGACCGAACCTGACGTGGGACGGCGCCCTGGCGACGTGGGCCGCCGTCGTCCGGGCAATCGGCAGGCCATCGGCGTGGCAAGAACCAACGCCGACGAGGCGGCCTCGTGGGGCACGGAGGCTCCCGGGACCTCGTCTGGGTTTGCGTTGGTTAGTCTTCCGGCATCCGCCGGGCCAATATGTAGAAGTGAAGAGCTGGGCGAAGCCCTATGGCCTCGGCTTCCTCCTCCCGCCATCCGGTCTGGTCCCCTCCGGCCCGTTGGCGTCCTGCGGCTCGTCACCAGCCGGTTCATGAGGACATTGAGCAAGGGCACCGCGATCACTGCCGACACGACCTACACTGACCCCGGCGCCGTCGTCCGACAACGGCCCCGCCCATCGATAATGTCCGTTCTCCACTACCAGGGTAGCGCCTTGCCTTCCTCTGTGATGTCATTATATAATGACATCACAGAGGAAGGAGGGCCATGAAGCCCGCGGCGTCAATCGAGCTCCCTCGAGCTCTTTTGTCACCAACTCAAGCACTACGTTGAGAAGAACTCCTTCATTCTGGTGAACCGAGAGGCAAGCAGGGAGTTCATGGCAAGCCGGGGTATGTCGATGGATATGCTCAAGGATGTAATCCTTTCCTTGGAGCCTGAGGACTGCTTCGACGGTCCCGAAGCTGACAGAGACGTTCGTTTTTCAGACAAGTGGACCGTTGCCGAGTTCTCGCCCACCTATCGCAACGAGAAGCTCTATCTCAAGATGTCGATGTGCATCGATGCTGAGCTGGCAAAATGCCTATCAGTAAAGGCCTATATCGAAAGGGGGCAACGCCAATGACAGCGTACGTGGATACCTACTGCCCCGCGTGTGACGAGAAGGTTCACGCTCGCCTTCACGACCAACCGGCAACCCTCACCATACGCGGAGAGCAGGTTGACTTCACCGAGACCGTCGCCGTATGTCCAACATGCCACAATCCCATCGGCGACGCACGCATCGAAGGCCCGAATCTCGAGCGTGCCTATGACGCCTACCGCAAGCGACACGGTATCCTCTCGCCCAAGGAGGTGAGGGCGCTGCGCGAATCATACGGGCTGTCCCTTCGGGAGTTCAGCAAGTTCCTGGGATTCGGTGAGCAGACCGCCTATCGCTATGAGCACGGTGACCTGCCCGACCAACCCCACAATACCCTGATGCTGAGCGCAGGGAGCATCGATGGAGCCAAATTGCTCCTATCGCAGAACGGGCACAGGCTGAGCGACAGATCCGTCGCCTCCATCAAACAGCGCATTCAGTCCTTGGCTGCGGGGGCGGCCACGGAATCGAGGCGTCGTCGCACCCTAGAGGACGGTGAGGCCGATGGCCCCTCCGCAGCAAACGGATACCGCAGCCTGGACCTGGACAGGGTTGCCGCACTCGTCCATGCACTGGCCAGCAAGTGTCATGATCTCTATTGGACGAAGCTTCAAAAGGCAATGTTCTTTGCCGATATGGCCTGCTACGAACGGTTCAGCCGCTCCTTGACTGGGCTCAGTTACGCACACGCCACCTTTGGCCCCGTGGTGGACCACAAGGACGAGATGCGTTATCTCCTTGTAAATCGCGAGACGATCGCCTTCAGAGAGTGCGGCTGGGGAGAGGTGCTCGTCCCCCTCCAACCTTGCGGCCAGCCCTTCAGCACAGACGAACAAGCCCTCATCGACGAGGTCGCGCGTTTCGTTGACACGTTCAGCACCGCAGG
>CACXDP010000109.1 GCA_902766445.1 uncultured Coriobacteriaceae bacterium | reverse complement strand
GCCTTGGCCATGTTTGTGTCGGTGACGATGGGGACGCCCCGGACAAGCGCGGAGATACCTGCATCGGTGGCGTCGCCCACGAAGACTAGGTTCTCCGCAAAGTCGAAGTCAGCAGTGGCGTGAATCACGCGTCGAAGAATAATGAGTTTGCGATCGTCTGGCGCGAGACTTACCCCCTGCGTTCGCAGCTCCTCGTCGATGATCTCCATGCTCCTCGCCTCGATGGCTGCCGGTTCGGTGATTCGCATGGTCTCGCCGTCGTTGTTCATAGCTCCACTCCCTCCCGTGCCGCGATGCCTTGTTCGAAGGGGTGCCGTTCGCAGCGCATCTCCGTGGCGTAGTCGGCGGCATCAAGCATCCAAGGCAGCGGCTCGCGGCCCGTGAGCACGACCTCGCGGTTGGTGGGCCGCTCGAGCACGACCCTGCGCAACAGTGCGACGTCTACGAGATCCTGCCGCGCCGCAAAGCAGGCTTCGTCGAGGATGAGAAGATCCGACTCCAGCAGATGGGCCGACTCTAGCAAGACGTTTTGCCGCTCTCGCAGGCCGGCCCTCTCGGTGTCTGTGAGCTGGCTAGCGAAGCGTCCGTCGGGATTTCCCGCAAGAATCGTGGCTCCGAGCTGGCGCAGTGGGGCAATCTCCCCGCTGCGACCGTCTTTGCAGAACTGGAGCACCACGACGCGCCAACCGCGACCGAGTGCGCGCAGAGCCAGCCCCATGGCAGCGGTCGTCTTGCCCTTGCCATCACCGTGGTAGAGATGCAGGTACTGGGGGGACAGTCCCCCGGGTACCCGGGGGACTGTCCCCCCAGTACCATTTTCGGTAATCATCGTGCAAACCTTCCCATCGCTTGGTAAATTGCCTTCATGTCGAGGGCTGCACGCACTTCGTCGGCTAGGAGGTCGATTTGCTGGTCTTGATATTGCCTGTGGTCGAGCGTTTGTGCGTCCGTGGCGGCAAGACCCTTGAGGCCGAGCAGCCAAGCTGCGAGTGCATCCACCATACCCCCCTCGTCAAAGAGCCCGTGCAGGTAGGTGCCCAAAGCTCGCTCGCACACGCATCCATCTTTGCGACCATCGGCCAAGCGGGCAAATGACGTGCCGCCCGTGTGCATGGTCTGGCCCATGTGAATCTCGTAGCCTTCGACCTCGATGCCGTCCAGCTCTTCCGCGAGCACTCTGGCGCGTATGCGGGTTCGTGTCTTTCTTTGCGAAAAGATCGTCTCGCAGGGGAGTAGCCCCATGCCCGCGAGCTCGCCACCTCGTTCGACGCCATCGGGGTCGCGCAGCCGTTCGCCCATCATCTGATAGCCGCCGCAGATGCCAAGGACGGGCACGCCGCGCTCGTTGAGCTTGCGCACGGCCATCTCGAGGCCGGTCTGTCGCAGCCAGAGTAGGTCATCCATCGTGCTCTTCGTGCCCGGAAGAATGACGAGGTCGGGATTGCGCAGCTCGGCGAGCTGGCGTACGTAACGCACGCCGAGTGCGGGATGGCGTTCGATCGGCGCGAAGTCGGTGAAGTTCGAGATGCGGGGGAGTCGGATGACGGCGACGTCGACGGGTCGATGTTCGTCGGTGGGATTGAGGCGTTCCGCAAGTGAGTCCTCGTCGTCGATGTCGGCACGTGAAAAGGGTACGACTCCAAGCACGGGCACGCCCGTGAGCTCCTCGAGCTGGGCGAGACCTGGGCGCAGGATCTCTACGTCTCCCCGGAACTTGTTGATGACAGTGCCGATGACGCGGGCGCGCTCGTCCGGACGTAGCAGCGCCACCGTGCCAAAGAGCTGGGCAAAGACTCCGCCGCGGTCGATATCTCCCACAAGGATGACCGGCGCATCCACGAGCTCGGCCAGGCCCATGTTGACAATGTCATCCTCGCGGAGGTTAATCTCAGCGGGACTACCGGCGCCTTCGATGACGATGACGTCATGCTCTGCTGCAAGGCTCTGGTAGGCCGCAAGAATGTCGGGCACGAGGTTGCGTTTCATGGCGAAGTACGTGCGCGCGTCGTAGTGGCCGCGCACCTCGCCGCCCACGATGAGCTGGCTGCCGACGTCGCTGGATGGCTTGAGCAGGATGGGGTTCATGCGGACGTCTGGTTCAAGTCCTGCCGCCTGGGCCTGCACTACCTGCGCGCGCCCCATCTCGAGTCCGTCAGCGGTTACGTAGCTGTTGAGCGCCATGTTTTGGCTCTTGAACGGCGCGACCGAAAGACCGTCTTGCCGCATGATGCGACAGAGCGCCGTGACGAGCAGGCTCTTGCCCGCCCCCGACATAGTTCCCTGTACCATGATGCGTTGTGCCATGTGTGTCCTCGTGCCCGGTTGCCGTTACTCACGATAGCAGGAATCGAGTTAACGGGACAGCTCATTTGCGGCTTGTGTTGCGGCGAGTTTGTTGAGAAGAATCGCGTTCGACTCAGCGTCGCGCACTGCTGTCCGATACCAGCCAGGGCCGAGGCCTGCGAAGTTCGCGCAGTCGCGCACAAGGATGCCGACGTTGGCCAAGTGCTCGGTAAGCTGGGGCGTTTTGTCAAAGAAGAGCAGGTAGTTGGCCTCGCCGGGTACCACGCGAAGCCCAAGGGAGCGAAGGCCCTCGGCAAGCTTTGCCCGTTCGGCCCGTATGAGGGTGCGCAGCCGTCGCGCGTAGTCTCCATCTGCGAGTGCCGCGACCCCAGCTTCCTGTGCGATGACCGACACAGGCCAGGGCTGTCCCGCTTCGGCCATCGCTCGCAGCAGGTCGAGGTCGTGACACGCACACCAGCCCAGCCTGAGCCCCGCCATGCCGTAGAACTTGGTGAAGGCGCGCAATACGAGCATGCGATGCGCCTTGATGCCGGGCAACATACTATGGGCGGCTGGCTCGTCGAGGAAGTCGCCGAAGCATTCGTCAACGAGCAAGAATGTGCCCATCTGGTCGCAGCGGCAAGCTATGCGTTCGAGAAGGGCGGGCTCTGTTGTCCTTCCGGTTGGGTTGTTCGGTTCGCAGAGCACGAGGACATCCAGCGTGTCGTCAATTCGTTTGAGAATGCCCTCATCCACGACAAAGTCGTTCTTCTCTGCCAAGGGATGCTGCTCGATGTAGCACCCAACGCGCTCAAACGCAGCGCGGTATTCGCTGAAGGTCGGCGCCGTCACGAGGGCACGTCGAGGACGCAGGGCGAGGGCGAGACGGTCGATGAGGTCGCCCGCGCCATTGCCGACAAGAATCTCGTCTTTGTTGAGAGCGTAGTGATCGGCGAGTGCGCGCCGCAGCTCACGACAATGCGGGTCGGGGTAGCGGTCCGCATGTTGTAGCGCTGCAATCGCTGCGACCTTGGCTCCTCCGGGCATTCCCAATGGGCTTGTGTTTGCCGAGAAGTCCAGCGGCATGGTGCCGTGCTCTTCCAGATAGTCAGCCCAGCGTCCGCCGTGCGCAAAGCAGCGCCTATTCTTGATGTCGGCGACACCCAAGTTCATTGGTCCCATCCTGCAACGATGACAAGCGTAATGTTGCGGCCATTATACCCTCAGGGGCGCCCAACCCATGATGTGCGAAACGCTGGTCGCTCGTGCTACTTGTAACGGCTCCTAAAGAGAGGCCGTAGCTCGGAGATGGGTGCCTTGCTTTCGATGAGCTCGCGCATGCGCTCCTCGGCGGCAGCGATTTTTAGGCATTCCTTCAGCACGTTGGCGGCTATCTCGGGTGGGCAGATGCAGACGCCGGAATCGTCGGCGAGCATGAGGTCGCCCGGCTCGACCCGCTTGCCACACAGCGTCACGGGGCCGTTCATCTCAATGCACCCCATGCGGTACTTGCCCGTGATCTGTGTCACTCTGCAGCTAAATACCGGATAGCCGCTCTCACGAATGGAACTCGCATCACGCAGACAGCCGTTCACGATGTTGCCGGCGAAACCGCAGGCCTTGGCGACGGTGCAGCTTTGGCCACCCATGTTTGACACTTCGAGGTTGCCTCCGAAGTCGCTTACGAGCACGTCTCCCGGTTCACCGATGTAATAGATGTCGCGTGTGGACATGGCGATGAAGTCGTGGTCGTGCGACCCTTGGGTGGCCGTCTTTCTAACGGGGATGTTGCGAATCGTTACGGCGGGACCGCATATCTTCATTCCGGGGGCAAGGGGCTTGAGGTAGCTCGCGGGAATCGCCCCGTCGATGCCGTAGCCATCGAGCACGTCGCTCACCGTGGTGGTCATGTCTTCCATAGAGAGGAAGCCCGCGCATATCTCTTGGGACACGCGCTCGAAGCGGATCTTTGTTATGCGTTCGCGGGGGACGAGTCCCCAAATGCGTCCCGCCTTTTCGTAGGCTTCATAGTCGGCGTCACGCTGGGCACGCTGACGGGCAACTTCCTCGTTGTAGGCATCGACCTGCGTTATGTCCATATTGTCCTCCCTATCGTTCGGGCATATAGAAGAGGTGGCCCTCATGGGCGCAT
>CACXDP010000108.1 GCA_902766445.1 uncultured Coriobacteriaceae bacterium | reverse complement strand
TTTGCTCTGTCGCTACCTTAGCTGCTGCCAACAGCTCTTCCTCGGTGTTGACAACCACCTCGACCGTGGTGGGATCGGCCTGCGCGAGCAGAGAAAGAAGACTCGGTGCCTGTGCACTACGCGGGACACCAGCTAGCGCGCTGAGATCATCCGCCAATCCAGCGGAGTCGCCTTCCGCCGCAAGCACGGGCATAGGTGCACCCACCCATAGAGCGGACGCAACGAATAAGAACAACATCATACCTGCGACCCTATGGTGCAGCACCCTTGTCTTCATTTGTCTCCCCCCCTCAAACGAAACGAGAGTGGGCGTGCCGAAGGGGTTAGAACCCGTTGCTACGCCTCCTCATTCCGAGCGTTTTCGTTCCGCGCACGACGAATGCCGTACGCTGTCAGAGCTGCGCCAGCGGCAGCGACGACACCCGCCGCGACCCCCGAGATGGGGTCGCCCGTGCTGGGAACCTTGCTGCCCGGCCCCGGCACGTTCGTGGTCGTGGTGCTGGAGCCACCTTGCGAGGAGCCAGAGGGTTGACCTGAGGAGGATCCGCCCGACTGACCTGGCTGGCCTGGGTCATATGGGTTATACCCACTATCGTCTGTCCAATGCGTCAGCGGCGCATCGGCCAGTTTGGCCGTCAGCGTGGAGTCCGCGTCGACGGTGATCACGTCCATGTGCGTGCGATTCTTGTCCACATCCGGGGTCGACCGCTGCAGGTAGGGGCGATACTCGCCGGGCTCGACACCGAACTCCTGGTAGATGATACCACCGTCATCAGACATTGCAGCGATGCTGCCGCCCTCGGCGACGTCCTCGTCCTTGTTCACCGAGGCCACCAGCGAGACGTACTTGACGCCCTCCTCCCAGTCCTCGGGAATGGGCATCCGGATCGAATAGACCGAGCGCTTGCCCGGTGCGAGCGTAAAGTCAACCTCAACGTTCTCGAGCTCGCCCGTATCGCTGTTGCGGGGGTTGAAGTGGGATTCCAGCAGGGTCTCCTCTCCGATCCACAGCTTCGCCACGCTGCCGTCGACCCTCACGGCAGACGTGGAGGCGACGGCCTCCCCCTTCTCGTTAGTGGTCGTGTCGTGCAGGCAGAGCTGCAACGTGCAGCCCTTGAGGTAGCAGTTGCCGTCGTTTCTGATCGTCACGCTGAACACGATCTGTCCACCAGCAGAGACGAAGGGCACCGGCGCGTAGCAGTCCACCACCGTGGCACAGACCACATGCGGAACGGCGGTGTACCAGACGTTTGCCTCATGGTGCAGATAGACGGGGTTGCCCTCGTTGTCGATGCCGGACTGCACATGCTCCACGCTCAGCACTTCGAGTGGCGACCTATTGTCACGCGACGCAACGACCACCAAGTCGGACATGTTGTGGTCAACCTCGGCGACCACGAAGGGATCGGAGAAGTATCCCTTGTAGACGCGTGCCGCCATCAGCTGATAGAGATGAGTGTCTTCCTCGTCGAGCGGCTCGTAGTTCCCTTCGTCGTCGTAGATACGACCTTCGTTACCCTCGCGTCCCTGAGGCCAATAGATGAAGGTGCCACTACTATTGATGCCGAAGGTGTCGATGTTGAAGTTGTCCGGACCTATGGGCTCGAAGTGCAGAATGGGCGTGCCGGACTCCGGGTCTGCTGGATTGTCAAGCTCTTCTTCCCACCAGGCCTTCTGGAGCATCCACTTGCTGCGATCCCAGTCCTCGGGATGCTTCCACTCCCCGCTTTCATTGAGCTCCTCAAGATACTCATGGCTCGGATAGGTCGTGAGGAAGCAGTCCTGCTGCGGCCAAGGCACCAGCCGCATGCCCGACTCGAGCATCGGCGCCATCTTGATGCTCTTGAAGACGGCAAGATCTTCGTTGAACTTCACCACAAAGAAGAAGGTCTCCTCTGTCGATGTGAGCGTGACGGTGTAGGCACCCTGAATCATCGGCGAGATGGTCATGCCGAGGATCGTGCCGTTCTCGATCTCGGTGATGGCCATCGCGTCCTCGATGTCGCCGCGCTCGGGAACGAGCCACTCCTCCGCACGCTGGTCGAGAATCGCAAAGACGACGCTCGTCTTGACCGTGCCGTTCGTCCCGTCTCCATAATCGTCGGTGAGAACCTTATCGGCTTCGTCGGAGCTGCGGTCGAGCATGCCTATGAGCAGGCGCCAGCTTTCTTCCGTTCCGTCGGTGCCTATCCTCACGTTGGAGATGCAATGATATCTGTCGTCGTAGTTGCCATTACCCAAAACGGTCATGGCAGAGACTGATTTGACCAGATAGGAGGTGTCTCCGAACGCATCTGACGCGCGGAAGTTCACATACGAGAATACGAGGTCAGTCGAGGCGTCAACGATGCTCGTCGCGTCGTCGAACTCACGCACGCCCGACACCACCACGAGGTGCACCATGTCGATAGAGCCAGCGGCAGTTTGCACGGTAGTGAAGACGATATCGAACTCGTAGTCATACAGGTCAGCATGCTCTATCCCTTTGAGGTCCATGAACTCGAAGTCAAGCGGCTTGTTGAAGCCTATGTAGCGCTTTGCGGCGGCATCGTCGGATCCGTCCCCGGATTCGGCGTCGATGACCGTCATCATGACGCGGCTGCGCCTCTGATTGTTGATGGTGACGACACCGACGCGGAACGAGCAGGTGACACGCAGGTTCGAGCCGCCGATGTTGGTGCTGATGGCGGCGACCTTTATACGCGGGTCACCGAAGACATAGGGCGTGCTCTCGGGGTCGCCCGACGTGTTGCCAGCGATGATTTTGTCCGTGTCGGGATGCAGGATGATGCCTCCATGGTTGCTCACGTCGATTGCCCTAGGCATGGGCGCAAGCGGGCTGACGGCGTCGCTGTCAGCCATGGCCGTGAGGAATGCCTCTCCCGATGGCAATCCGTAATCGACCGAGGACTTACGACGTGGCACGAAGACTTCCTGCTCCTGGGCCTCGGCGGCTGCCTCGCCCTCTTCCTCGCGCTGCTCGGCTGACGGCTCGGAGGTAGCCTCCTCCACGGCGACCACTTCCCCCTGTGCGGTGGTCTCGTCGCTCACAATCGCATCATCCGCGGTCGTATCGTCCACGACCGTCCCTTCGTCCGCAGCGACCGTCTCCTCCTGCGCATCAAGCTGATTGTCCATGACGACCTCGTCAGATGCGTTGAGCCCGTCAGCAGAGACAACCGGCGCATCCTGCGCGGCCTCATCGACCGAAGGCATCGTACCGACTTGCGCGTCGTCTTCGGACTGCCCGGCTAGTGCGCTCTGCTCCACTATGTCCTGCGTCTTCATACTGTAGACCGCATAGGTTATCTCATGACCGTTATCGAGTCGCACCGTCCGGTCTTGTTTGCGGACGCTTTCCCAGTTGAAGGGCTTTGAGTCGGCCTGTCCACGCAGCGCCTTGCCCTCGATCTCTGACGTGCGGCCCAGTGTCGCATCGTCAATGATCTCGAGCCTTCCGATGATGTCCTCCATGGTAAGGTCTTCGCTCGACCTTCTCCAGTCTTCAGAGGCCTCATCCGCGAAAGCCTCCATGAGGTTCTTGTTCTTCTTCCAGTTGTCTGCAAACTCGCGGTACTTCCATTTCTTCAGGGTGAACGTGGTAGTGAAGAAGAACATGCTAATCACCAGGGAGATGCTTGCTGCATAACCGCCGATGAAATGCGGCAACTCGTAGATGTCCGAACTCATGCTGCCCTTGTATGTGAGACCGAAGGTGAGCGTCAACTGGAAGGAGCCTCTCACTGACACAGATCCGATGCCGCGCACGCCCACGCCAACCGAAAGGCTGGGAATCAGGTTGATGGTGATGGTGAGACCCGTGTTGCTGTAGTCCCACTTCCAATTGCCTGGATTGAGGATTGCCTCGCTTGGGTCGTAGGGCGCATCCGGACCCGGGCCGTTTTCCGTATAGAAGCCCGCACCCAGAGTGATGACCGACGTAAAGTTGAAGTCGAACGAGATGAGGACGGGAACGATTCCCAACCAGAAGTTCGCAGACACGCTGGTGATGACGGACAAGAACAGCTGGCCCGCAGCCATGCCTTGGAAGAGCCTTGTCTCGCTATTCCATTTGGCGATGGCAACCAGCTGTAGGTTTTCCGACACCTTAATCGATGCAAAGCAGTCGATGGGCTTGATGTCCCCGGCGGTCATCCGACCCAGATACCCTTCGTCCCAGTTCTGGTATCCTTCCTTTGCTCGGCTCAGCCCGCTCTCGATCTGCTCTATTCCATTGTTCCACCAGTCGGAGGGAAACTTAGTGGGAAACGTCTGCCAGCCTTGGCCATTATCGTCTGCGTTATGACCAGAGTCCCTCATGTAGCCTATCGATGGGGTCTTGACGGTCAGCTGGAAGTATCCCAAGGGGTTGTAGTATGCGTTCACGTAGAAATCGGGACTGAAGCCCTTGATCTCTCCCCCGCCGACAATCGGCACTCCATCTGGCCACTTGATGTGGGCCATGGATGTGTTCGTGAGGGAGACGTCTATGGGCGTCGTCTTGTATTTGTCCGTTTTTGCCTGCTCTTCTGACACGCCATGCTTGACCGCCAGCTTGATGGGGCACAGAGTATGGTTCTCGCCCTGCACCACCTCGACGTCAAACGGCTTCTTCTCCGGCAGGGCATCCTCGGTGCCGGCCTGCAGAAGCTTGCCCACAAAGGACGCCTTGAGGACACCGTCGTCGCCCACGGTGGACGTGGTGGACAGCAGTGTCTTGCCCGAGCCACGCTCCTTGAGCATCACGGTCGCCTCACCAGCGGGCATCTGCCGAAACTCGAGGCTCAGGTTTTGCTCGGCGTCATTCTTTGTGGTGGTACAGAACTCGTTGTCTGTCGCGTAGAGCACATCCCACTCGTTGAAGGACACCAAACGTGGGTAGGGGTCGTCCGCGCCCTCCGACAGGTTGCGCGTGGACACCGTGACGCCGCCCCCACCCGTGAGGCGGGTGAGCGCCATCTCGAACTCACGATACCCTGGGCAGTCGACGGTGATGGTCCCATTGAAGGCATAGACATTGAGGTTGTCCGCCCCGACACCGTCGAGGTCTTCGGCTAGGTCGCGGATGTCAATCTTGACTATGCCGTCGTCGTGCGTATAGTCTGAGACCTCCTTGCCGTTGTAGCGAGAAACGATGCGGACATGAGCCCCCGCGATGGGGTCTTCCCCACCCGTGGCGGTGTCCACCACGTTGACGCCCAACTCGTACCCCCTCACGACTTCAATCTTGGTCGTGGGGTTCTCCACCTCTCCGCCGTCAGTCTCCTGGCTGACCTTCCCAGACTCGTCCGCATAGGCAGGCTGGGTCTTTACCAGAAAGCCTCCAGCAACCGCGGGCAGCGTGGCGAACGATCCCACGGCCATGCGGAAGAGGTTGCGCCGCGTTACGTTGTGTGTGGTAGCTTGCGTGTATTCATTTGATGCGGACATGGGACTTCTTCCTGTTCTTTGTGCGTGACGTTTTGAGCTGACCAAAACGAAATACGTAAAGCCGTGGATTCAGTTGTTTTCTTCACAATCATAACAGAATCACTGTTGACGAGAACAGAAAAGCGCCGGCCATCCCTGAACCGACCGGCGCTAAACTCGCATCTTGCCCTATGTCTCTTTGCTCTAGTTCTCGAAGTACGCCTCCGCGGACTGGTTGTAGCGGTAGAGCGCCATCATGGCGTGCTGCAGTGCCTCGCGCTGCGCGCTGCCCGCCGCGTCCGTGGAGAGCGCCCAGCGGGCGTAGCCGAGCGGGCCGTGGTGCGCCTTGGCGGTCTCGGAGCCGTTGCTGACCTCGATGTCGTACATGTCGTCGACGTCCTGCGCGGCGATGCCCTTGACCTCCACGTAGTACAT
>CACXDP010000107.1 GCA_902766445.1 uncultured Coriobacteriaceae bacterium | reverse complement strand
CGCCCCCGAGAGCTTCCAAGTGCAGGACGCCGGGGAGGGCCTGGGGGCCGACGCGTTCCAGGAGACGGGCGAGGCCGCCCCGGCGGGCGAGGCCGCCGACCTCGGCGGGGAGGCGACGGGCGCCCCGGAGGAGGCTGCCACGGGCGAGGATGCCGCCACGGGCGAGGCCGAGGAGAAGGCCGATGCCGAGAATGACGAGGAGAAGGCCGACGCCGAGGCGGCAGGGGCCGATGAGAAGGCCGAGGCTGATGACACGAAGGCCGAGGCAGAGGACAAGGCCGACGACGCAAAGAAGGCCGCGGGCGAGTCTGACGCGGAGGGGGCGGCGGATGCCCAGCTGACGGACCAGGCCGATTCGTCCTCCGAGCTGACGCCTTGGCAGGAAGCTACTTCGCCAGATCCAACTGGAATCGACTTCAGCGGGTACCCATACGAGGAGATCGACGCGCACTCAGAAGTGCTGGACTCGCTCAACGTGACAGCCCATATCTCATCGTATGACCACGAGACCACCCTTTTTCTCTTCAGAAAGAAGGACGACTCCGTCGATCTGCCCGACTCGCAGTATTTGGACAAAGTGGTCTACGTTCTCAAAGACGGCAAGTACGTAATTGTTCCCCCCTCAATCGATGTTGACCAGGTTGACCAGGACGAACTGACCGTGCTGGGAGAGGACGCGTACCACAGGTACTATTTGTACAGGGGCAGAGCTTACGCAATGGATCTCTCCAAGCCGGGAATAGCGAATACACCACAAGGCACTATTCCCAGCTCCTTCACCGACGGCGGAAATATGCCCGGGGCAAACTCCACGGCCTCGTACGCCGGGTATGAGCCCACCGCCGCGAGCCCCACGCCCGCGACGGGCAACGCCTACGTGCCGTCCGCGTCCGACGCCAAGGCCAGCGCGAAGTCCGCTGCCGAGGACGCCACCCCGGCCACTGGTGACCCGACGTCGCTCGCCGGCGCCATCGCCGCAGCAATGACCTCCGCGGCGGCATTCGTGGCGGCCAAGTCCACCCGTCGCCGCTAGGTGCGGACACCTACCTCACAAGGCAGACGGCCCCAGACACGCACTGGGGCCGTCTTTCTTTGATGAAACGCAGGAAATCGCCCCGCGAAGGAACCGTCATGTCACCACGCGCCAACCAGCAAACGCAACCCAACTTCCGACGCCTCGACTCCATCGGCGACCTCGTTATCGAGGGTCGCGATGATAGGACGAGAATCAATGTCCCGCTCCGCCCCATGGGCGATGCGGCGCGCGGACGAGACGGGTCCATAAACCTCTTTGACGAGGGCTTCGTCTGGGAGGACTCCCGCTATGGCATCTCTTTCCGCGCACAAAGCACCGTGCCCATACGCCGGGTCACGATAAGCGTCAACGACCACACCGAGCTGCGGATGCTCTCGTCGTACGAAGACATTCTTCTCGGTGACCAGCGCATCTATCGCTACACGTTCGAGTTGGACACGATGCAGGGCGGTGAGTCAACCCGACGCCCCTTCGCGCTCACCTGCGGCTTCGCCAGAGTAGAGGTGCGCATCGAGTTCATGGACGCAGCGAACCTCGAGTTCGCGACCCCCGACATAGTGTCGCTCGACGAGCCTCGCAAGGGGGGACCGGAGGGTGAGCGGGCCGAGGAGAGCAACATCCGCCACATGTACGACAGCCTCACGAGGCCGAACGACAACCAAGCCGCCGAGTGGATGTTCTCCAATGGGTTTACTACGACCGCGGGCGGCGCCATGTCGCACGACGAGCATACGGACTGGGCGTATATGCCCATCTCCACGCGACTGCAGGTCGCAAGCGACTCCCTCGACCTCGTCTACGACGGCTTGGAGGACAAGGGCAACGCGTTCCCCAACGAGGCGGGCAGCGCCGAGCACGGGGCAAACCCGCATGACACGCCCGAAAACCGCGCTGTGCGGGCGCTCATATCATCCATGGAGGGACAAGTTCGGACAACTTGCGACCGGCTGCGCGCGATGACGGCGGAGACCCTAAGCGTGATCGAGAGACTCAAAGCAATCGTGAGCCAAGCCGAGGCGATGAGGGGCAGGGTGCAGTCCCTTCCCGCGCTAACCATGCTGGCGTCGCACCTAAACCGCGAAGACGAGCTGTACCACTCGGCCCGCGACCTTCACGAACGCATAGTGGAGATGCTCGCCTACGTGGATGACCCGCACGAAGGCATGGGCAAGGTCGGCATGGCGGAATTCCACATTCCCCCGAGAGAGGGTGTCTTTGTCCAGGACCCAACCTATGCGCGTCTCTATGATGCGATGCTCACGTGGAGCGCCTGCGCCAGCGAACCGATCGAGCGCGTCGACCTTTCCCTCCACGCCCTCAAACCTGACAAGCTCTTTGAGTACAGCGCCCTTCACCATATGCTCTCGTGGTTGTTCGCCAACGGTTTCCGCGAGAACGAGAGCACTGAGACTCCCATAGACCGCTTTGCCTACTCCCTGGCTGACGTCTACCGCAAATACGAGAACGAGCGTCGCTGCTCAAACACCTACCACCTCGCCCGCCGCGAGAACGCGTCCCACGGCACTGAAGTGGACCTGTACTTCCAACCGGCCATCTACGCCGACGGCCATGACGAAAACGGGGTGAGGCTCTATCGCGTCCTCAACGAGGCGGACGGCTCATTTGACCCGAGCTCGTTCTGGACCCCCGACTTCGTCGTGCGGGTCCGCGAGGATGACACGACACGCACCTACGTGCTCGACGCCAAGTATTGCCGGAATGGGCTATTGCGCGACAAGCTCAGGGAGTGCGTCAAGAAGTATGCGTACAGGACGTCCGACCAGCCGGCGGGAACCCCCGGGAGGGGCATCGACGGGGTCGCCCTCCTAGCCGGCAAGCTCGACGCCCCAAGGCTCACGGTGGAGGGCGGACCAGGACATGACGGCCCCCTTGCCATCATCGCGCCCTTCAACCAAAACACGGGCAGGCGGAAGATGGGGCGGTTCTTTGCCACGCTCGGCATCGCCGCCGCCCGGAGCTCGTCGAGCACCCCAAGCAGCGCATCCCTCTCCTCGTGAGAGTCGGCCAAACTCGACATCCGAGCGATCAGCTCGGAAACCACATCGTAAACAGCCGTTTTGCACCGTCCTTCTGTGCCCGCGCCATCATCGCCCACATCCTTTTCGCGATGCGTGCACAGAGGGTTTCGCCCCTTGCATGCGCTCAGCGAAAAAAGTGTGCTACCTGTGAGTTATCGTCGCGCACACGCCCTGGCTGTCGTACCATCATCTGGAAGCACAACGCCCGCACACAACGGGGACAATTACACGAAAGGCGGCAACCATGCACATCGCAGACGGCATCGTCTACATCGGCGTCAACGACCACGAGCTCGATCTCTTTGAGGGCCAGTACATCATCCCCAACGGCATGGCTTACAACTCCTACGTCATCCTCGACGAGAAGGTGGCGGTCATGGACGGCGTCGACGGGAACTTCACCGACGAGTGGCTGGGCAAGCTCGATGCGACGCTCGATGGCCGCACTCCTGACTACCTCATCGTCCAGCACATGGAGCCCGACCACAGCTCGAGCCTCATGGCCTTCACCGACAAGTATCCCGAGACCGTGGTCGTCGCCACGGTTGGCGCCTTCAATATGATGCAGAACTACTTCGGCACCAAGTTCCAAGGCCGCAACATGATCGTCAAGGAAGGCCAGACCCTCTCCCTCGGCGCCAAGGAGCTCACCTTCATCATGGCGCCCAACGTCCACTGGCCGGAGGTCATGTTTACCTACGATGCCGCTGATAAGGTCCTCTTCTCGGCCGACGCGTTCGGCAAGTTCGGGGCGCTTGACGTTGACGAGGACTGGGACTGCGAGGCGCGCCGCTACTACTTCGGCATCGTGGGCAAGTTCGGCAAGAACGTCCAGGCCGTGCTCAAGAAGCTCGCCAAGTACGATGTCCAGGTCATCTGCCCGCTGCATGGCCCCATCCTCAAGGAGGACCTCGACCACTATCTGGGCCTGTATCAGACCTGGTCGGCCTACGGGGTCGAGACCCCCGGCGTCGTGATCGCCTACACGAGCGTCTACGGCCACACAAAGAAGGCCGTCGAGGAGCTGGCCGGCATGCTCGCCGACAAGGGCTGCCCGCGCGTGGTGGTCACCGACCTTGCTCGCGACGACCAGGCCGAGGCCGTGGAGGACGCCTTCCGGCACAACATCCTCGTGCTGGCAACGACCACCTACTGCGGTGGCTTCTTCCCGTCGATGCACGAGTTCATCAGCCACCTCGAGGATCACGACTATCAGAACCGCACCATCGCTTTCGTCGAGAACGGCTCTTGGATGCCTGCGGCTACCAAGGCCATGAAGGCCATCACCGACAAGTTTACGGGCATTGAGTACGCCGAGAACAACGTCACCATCCGCGGCGCCCTGAACGACGCTTCCCGCGCCCAGCTCGACGCCCTCGCGGAAGAGCTCGCCGCCAAGTTCTAACGGCTTGGCCGACATCGATTGCAGAGCGCCCCTCGGAGGTGAACTTCGAGGGGCGCTTACTATTTCTCCACCATATCGGGTCAGGCAAGATCATTCGCCTGTACTACGAGCCACGGGTATGGCGTACCTCGCCGACTGGGCTCGCGACCTCAACCGAGCGTATCGGGCTTCTTGGTCATGCATTGTCTCGCGGTAGTTCGCGGCTGCGCGATTGCGCAATTCCTTGTATCGGATATGTTACACTGGACATGTCTTCACGAAAGGAGCACAACCATGAAGAAGCACCTGACTGATCGCATGCCCGCCGCCAACGCCCACACGAGCCTCGCGCGCGT
>CACXDP010000106.1 GCA_902766445.1 uncultured Coriobacteriaceae bacterium | reverse complement strand
GACCTTATCGCGCTTGAGTGCGGCCTTCCCGCGTTGGCGAAGACCCACCGATATCTGTACTTCTTCCACGAGACCTTGCGCCGCCTGTAGCACGTCCCACTGATCGTCACGTGCAAGCTCGCAAAGCGTGCGCACCATGGCAAGCCGGACGTTTCGACGGTCAGGCGAGCGCAGGAACTCCGCAGCCCGTTCTGGTGTCCCCGTCACCGCCAGAGCAATGCGGGCATCACGATCGTCGCCACCAACCCTTCGCGCAATCGTCGCCACAGCGACCTCGGGCGGCACGACGCGGAAAGGCACCTGCTGGCAGCGCGAGACGATAGTGGGCAGCATTGCATCCACCGAGCGCGCGATGAGGATGAACATCACGTCATCGGGCGGCTCCTCGAGAGTCTTGAGCAGGGCATTTGCTGAGGCTCCTCGGAGCTGGTCGGCACGGTCTATCACGTAGACCTTGCGCGTGGCACGCACCGGTGCCATCGGCACGTCCTCGGAGAGCTCGCGTACCTGGTCGATGAGGTAGCCCGAGACGCCAGCCGGAGCGATGAGCTTGACATCAGGGTGCGTATGATGGGCTACGCGCATGCATTCCTCGCAGTTACCGTCAGGCCCCTCGGGATTGGGACACACGATGCACTGCGCAAGTGCAAGTGCAGCCTCCGTCATACCCGCCCCCGGCATTCCCGTAAAGAGGTACGCATGCGAGAGCTGCCCGGTCACAAACGCGGTGGAGAGGAAGTCGCGCACTCGCGGCTGGTTCTCGATGGTAGTGAGGGGCAGCGGTACAGGAGACGTGGCAGACAACACAAACCTCCTTAGAGGGTGACCACGTCACGCAGAGCCTCGACCACGCGCGCATGCACGACCTCGACCGTGCCCACGGCATCCACAACGCGCACGCGCTCCGGCTCGGCCTTTGCCAACTGCATGTAACCCTCACGCACACGACGCTGAAAACGCATGCCTTCGCCCTCTAGCCGGTCGGCACCCTCATGCGTTGCGCGCGCGAGAGCCTCCTCGGCTGCAAGGTCAAACACTAGAGTCGCGTCAGGCACGACACCACAACTGCCGAGCTTGTTTGCCTCGTCAATCATACGCGCGTCGAGACCTCGTCCTGCCGCCTGATAGGCATACGTAGAATCATAGAAACGATCGCAGACCACGGTAACACCACGCGCAAGGGTAGGCTCGATGAGTTCACGCACCATCTGTGCACGCGCTGCTTCGTAGAGCAGCAACTCGCACTCGTAGCACATGTCCTCGTTGGCAGGGTCTAGCAGGATGAGGCGGATCTTCTCCGAGAGGCGCGCACTTCCTGGGTCACGTAGTCGCACCACCTCGCGTCCGGTCGCCTCTAGGGCATTAGCCAAAAGCGAACCCTGGGTGGACTTGCCACAGCCATCAACACCTTCCAAGGTGATAAACAGGCCCTTGTTGCTCATGTGCGCTCCTCTCGTTCGCTGCATAGAGTATAGCATGCTTAAGCAACTGATGGTCGCAAGCGGACTACCTCAAGTAGCTCGCAATGTCCATATATTCTCTTGAGATGACGCTGCAGCTACCTTTCGAATCGCGTGACACCGTCACGAAAGAGAGCGTCGGCCCACTACCGTCAGCGGATGTCGTCTGAACAAGATACAAGTAGTTCACGCCGTCAGCTATCTGCGTGGCAATATGCGCGAGCGGAACGGCGATGCCACTCGTGTCACCGGCCTTCACCGCATTGGTATAGACCTTCTGCGCGTCAGCAGGCAGAGTAGGGGTTTGCGCCGCGTAGGATCCAGCCATACTCCAACCGTCTTGAGTTGACGGCCCCTCCCAAGATTCCACCACACCGAGATTTACAGGATCAATGTTCGCAAAGACCTTCTTTGGGATGTCAGCGCTCGTATCCGTCATGTCGATGGTAAGCACGCACCAGACTGACTCGCCGCCCACACTCGCCTGGCACAAAACCCCGTATTTCTCGACAGATCCGTTGGTTCCCTTCTTGGTCGCCAGAAGTACCACCGGACGAATCCTCCAGCCCAAGTCGTCCTGCTCGCCGTTGTTCGTCACCTGAGCAATCACCTCGGCGGCGTCACCAGCGATAATCGATTCTGGCAACTCGGTATTGTACGCCCAGCTGCTTGCGATTCTTTCTCTCCTCTCAGCTTCCGTCTCGCCCACATACCCCGTTTCCGTCGCGACCGTCGGATGCTGGGATTCCTCGGGCGTGCTCGCCTGAGAACCACAACCCACAAGGCCCACTGCCAGCGCACACGCCATCACCATCGACAACGCCGCGCACCTCACATGAGATGCCCCGATCCTCATGCTCCATCCTCCATCTACACGTATCTATTGCTATTCGTATTCTATTCCAACATCACGCCAAACCATATCGACAGCAAGTCAAACCACCTCAACACTTCTCTCCAAGGACAGCCGCCGACCCGCATCTACTATACTAGACAGTCCACAATAGACTCCATCCCCGCAGCGAAGAGGTTCGACCATGCACATTCGGATGGCAACGCAAGCAGACGTACCGCAGATACTGGACATCTACGACGCGGCACACGACTTCATGCGCCGAACGGGAAACCCCACGCAGTGGCCAGAGGGCTATCCCAGCAGAGAGGACGTAGAGGGCGACCTAGCGCGCGACGCACTATACGTCTGCGTAGACGAGTCCGTAGTGCTCGCCGCGTTCTTGTTTGCCCCGGGACCTGATCCAACCTATACCGAGATTGACGGCGCCTGGCTCAATGACGAGCCGTACCACGTGGTGCATCGCATCGCCGCGCGCGAAGGCTCGCACGCCGGCCGCACTTGTCTGACATGGGCATGCGAGCAGGTACGAAACCTGCGCATCGACACGCATGAGGACAACGCACCCATGCGCCGCACCCTTTCGCGCCTTGGTTTCGCCGAGTGCGGCATCATCATCTGCGACAACGGGACCCCACGCGTTGCATACCAGCACGTGGCGTCCCGAGGATGACATCACGTTCCCTGCATTTCCGTCGTTACTGGGTACGTTGACTTGATGAAGTCGCCAATACTATCCAGGTCATGGCTCCAGAACAGCGACACGCCCTCTTGCTGGGCAGAAACGAGGTTATCGACACTGAACACTCCACTCAAAAGACCGGCACAGACAACCCCGTTCGCACCGAGGGCATGATACCAGTGCGTCGCCTTCTCCACTGTCTCATGGTTGAGGCGCTTGAAGGAGTTGACGGTGCTGTTCGACACCTTGCACTCAACACACATAAAGCGATTGTCTCCAAGTCCCACGACAACATCGGCCTTCTTGCCTGCAACCGGCGTTTCCCCACAGAACTGTCGCGCCTTCGGTGCATCAATTACTGTCGATATTCTTCGTGTCTGCACCTCTTTGTATCCCAACTCATCAACGAGATACCTCTTCAACGCGCCTTCCTGATTCCTTTTCGCAAGGTTGCGCCGTAGTGTCTGCGCGCGCTGCGTCGCCATCAGCGCAGCTGTCGCAATTACGGAGGTTGTGCGCTCGTGTTCGGTTGCCTCCCGCGACTCCCCAACCCAGACGAAACGCTTCTTGTCGAGCGTTTTGCTTACGAAACTACAAAGCTTCTCAACGTTGCTCGGCAAAGCCAACTTACTCGGAGCACTTTTGCTACTTAACTCGGCGATGACGTACATATCATCCTCGCTGGTCGGCGGTGCCGTCAAATAACGCACCACGTCGTAGTACCCGTCACTCACGAGCTCGGACATTTTGTTTTCAAGCTCCGCGAGATCCCCCGTGATGTCAAGCACGTGCCTAACCTTAAAAGCAAAGTCAACAAACAAGTTGACATAGAGCTGTTCTGGCTCCGTGATACGGCTCTCCTTGAAATGCTCGACCGATGTGGCGGCATCATTGCTCAACCGTTCCTTATCCCACACCTCAGGCATCCTTGGCATACTATCCCTCCAAGACTTCTGGCGAGGGGACAACTATGTGTTCCACCTCGCGTGGCTCAAACTTCACCAGTCCTCCGGCATAAACTCGACCGTCACCAACGGCAACGTTATGATTTAAATACTCCGCAAGATTGCGTATGGCGTTATCGGAGAGGCTCACGGTAGGGTATATGCCATGAACCACGTTGAGCATCCCGAGCCCATCGACATTGACGACAAACGTCGGTGGATGTCTCGCCATGTAGGTCATCATGATTGCGGGGGCCTTCGGAGCCTTAATGCTCCACCAGTGTTTTCGATGACTAGCCACAAACCCCTCATCAACCCCGGCGCGAAGACCATCCTTAATAATGCCCTCTGCCTCGACATACAGTTCTTCTGGCAATGTCGAAATGTCATCGGGCAGCGTGACAAGTCTTGAAAGACCAGACACATCCCGGCATGCAGGCTTGTCCCCAGCAAGCTCGCGAGCATGAGCTACGATAGGAACGCTCAGCTGCTCCGACACCTCGCCAGGACGACGAACCCAAAAGCTATTCCTACCGGTCACCACCCCACGATGCACACGAGCGATATCGCCAAGGCGGACGTATCCCTCACCAGTTACTCCGCAAGACCTGCGAGATACCACATCACTCCAGCGATCAGAATCCTTAAACTCATCCAGCGCAATCTCGGTATCACCAATGGAGACATGCCTGTCGCAGGGCAGATTGTCGAAGCCAACCACAACGGCAGACGTCATGACACCGACGAATGGCTCGCTTGACTTGTCGAACACGCGAAGATACGACATGGCGAGTCGCTTCGTTAGGATGTCCCGAATGGCCGCACCATAGCCGACATCCATCCATTCTGCTGACATTACGAGACAGCCAACATCACCGACTCCAAAGCGCCGGGCGATGGACGCAACGAAGTGCGAGTGAAGGCCTGCAAGGGCATTGCCTCGAACGCCAAGAGAGTGAAGGTCACTGAGATAGCGCGACTTCTGTTCTTTGGTGAGATCATGATGGCGAACGTAGGGAGGGTTGCCAATCCACAGCGTCGGCCCCTCCCCGCCAAACGGCAAATTCGTCTTGGCAAAGTCGCCTCGAACGACCGAAATTGATACGCCTGACGCCATGGCGTTCGCCTTGCACGTGATAGTGGCGAGAGGAGATATATCCGTTGCCACAATATGCGCGTCGGGAAACCTACGAGCAGCCGACAATGCGAATCTGCCAGATCCACAGCCACAGTCAACCACCCTCGCCGGAGTAACCCGCTCGCCTGCCCAACCTATCATAGATTCAACGATATCCGCCGGCGTGAACACCGATCCCAAAGCCCTCCGCTCTTCGGGACGGTTGACGCGCATGAACGCCTCACCAAGCGGGTCCCCACCAGCTTGCACGAGTCCCCGTACCTCATCGACGATTGAGGAGGGGGCGGGCAATGCATCCGAAAGAAGCTCTCGTTCGACTGCGTCAAGTGTCGTATCGCTCACAAGCGATTTGCACACTCCGAGAATGGCCTGGTTACCATTTGCCTCGAAATAGCTTACGCATTCATGTAAGGACATAAACCCTTGTACCTCCCGTGAGACACGACCGCGCAACGTAATCCTAACCCTAACCCCCACCAGCATAAGCCACCTATGGGACATGAAAGAAGACAAGGAAATGTATAACTCATCACCACCTAGCGCAACTCTCTAATCGGTCCGCCAAAGAGCGAGTCGACGTCGAGTATCAGGGTTGACAAGTTATACGTCCACCTGTCGCCCCGGCATGGTATGGTTGAGGAACCACCACCAGCAGAAGGAGTCCCCATGATTAAGCTCGTACTCTCGGACATGGACAACACGCTCATTCCCTTCGGACAGGAACGCGTCTCCCCGCGAACCATCGACGCAATCCACGCGTGCCAAGAGCAGGGGGTGGACTTCGGGCCGACCACCGGACGCGACCGCTCCGAGCTCGCGAGTTTTTTTGGCGGAGACCGCAGCTGCTACAACACGGCGGTGGCGGTAAACGGCCAGAAGGTGTACTACCTGCGTTCGCTCGTCTTTGAGAGAAACCTCGATGATGCGCCTCTGCGCCAGGCAGCCGAGATGGTGGCAAGAAGGCCCGGTTGTGCCTTCGTCACCTATCGCTCGGACGGCCTCGGCGACTGGATCGGGATATCCCGCGAGGAGATGGGCTCCATGTACGACCGCGCGTTCTTGGCGGGAGGCATGTGGCACGAAACGCTACCCGTCTATCCCGTGGCCAAAGCGGGCGTTATCTGCCTCGCAGGTGACGAGGCGCTCGCCGGACTGCAGGCCGAGCTACGGGAAGCCTTTCCGATGTTTGATTTCTTGAACACGGTCATCAACTGGATGGACGTCTCCATCCGCGGATGGAGCAAGGTCGAGGGAGTCAGGCAGCTCATTAAGACGCTCAAGCTGTCGCTCGATGAGGTCTGCGTGTTTGGCGACGCGGACAACGACCTCTCGATGCTGGAGTACATCCCCAACTCCTGTGCCGTAGCCAACGCCAATGAAAACGCCGCGCGTGCCGCTCGCTGGCACGTAGGTGCCTCGGCGGAGGACGGCGTCGCCATCGCCCTCGAGCAAATCGCCGAAGCTGCCCGCCTGTGCAACGAGCGCGACACCGAGGACATACTGCCGGCCTTCATGCGCTAGAGCCAAAGATCGCCGTTCAGAGTATACTTGTTTCATACGGGAAGCTGCTTTCGCATGCTGGGAGGTCACTATGATTCTTGCAGAGAACCCATCGATAGAGAACGTCAAGCCTCAGCGCGAGCTCATCGCGCACATTGAGCCAGCGGATGACGAGATCATCGCCGAAGAAAACCTCGTACAGATCATCTCCGACGACGAAGAGGAGGCCGAGGACGAGGAAGACGAGTCGTAACGTCACGCTCGCCCCTCTGTACATACCCTTAGGCGAGGCTACCCCGAAACCCATGGAGGCACCGTGATACCAAACTGGCTTGACCTATCCGCCGTGGTCGTCGGTGCGTTCGCCGGCGTACTCGTCGGCCAGAAGTACGGTCTCGATCTCGTGGGCTTCATTGCGATGTGCATCATCTGCGCCCTCGGCGGCGGTCTGCTCCGCGACGCCATCATGCAGACGGGGACCGTCTACGCCCTCGATTCTGAGCTGGCGATTCCCCTGTGCGTCGTAACGGCGCTCGTGGGCTTCTGCTTCCCCACCACCATGCAGCGATTCCCCAACCTCTACGAGTGGGTAGACATGACCTCTGTCGCGCTCTATGTGATTGCCGGAACTGACAAGGCCCTCGCAAACGGCCTCCACCTCCCAGCCGTCGTACTCATGGGAACGATTACCGGTGTCGGCGGCGGCATATTGCGCGACGTGTTCCTCGGGGAGGTGCCGCATGTCTTTAGGCAGTCCAACTTCTACGCACTTTGCGCCGTGATGGGCTCAGTCACCTATTGCGCCAGCATGCGCACAACAGACGCGATCCAAACGATCTCGTCCGCCCTGACGGTTGCGGTTGTCCTTGTGCTTAGGCAAATCTCGCTGCGCCTCGACCTCGTGTCCCCCGCCAACGTGAACCTAGAGCCCAAGGTCGTAGACACCGGCAAGAAGGCGGTTCGCAAGATACGCAGAGGCGCACGGAAGAGATAGCCCTCGCATACCAAACCACAAGGTCAAGGCAGCAATTCGTCGAGTGCGCGCGACACGCCGCACTTTTCATTGGTCCACGGCAGCACATGGGTGGCCGCCAGCTTCACCACGTCCTCAGCGTTCGCCATGGCGTAGGACGTCGCAACGGTCTCGAGCATATCCAAGTCATTGGGGCCATCACCAAATGCCACGGCATTCGCGAGGTCGATGCCGTAATGACTACAGATCACGCGAACGGCACGACTCTTGCTCGCGGCCTTCGACATTATCTCGCAAAGCGTGGCGCTCGAGCGCACGACATTGAGCTCGGGATAACGCGCGCTGTATTGGCTCTGAATCTCTTTGATCTGGTCGGGCTCACCCATAACGAGCAACTTATGCAGTCCGCTTGAGCCAAATGCCACCAGCAAATCGCCACATGCACGCGACTGAGCCTGCACCAAGAACTCCTCGTGTTGGATTCGCGGGTCGTTGCGGTCATCCACAATCCAGTCGTGGAATCCATAGGCGCCGATGGTCACTGCGGGAAACACCTCTTTGATCGACCGCTTCACGTCGGCCGCCACCACGGCATTGAACGTTTCACTCAAAAGCTCGGTGCCGTCTTCATCAAGCACGTATGCTCCCGAATAGCAGGCGAGCGGACCGCCGAAGCCGAGCTGCTGCTGGATGGGATAGAGCCCCTCAGGTGAACGCGCCGAAACCAGGCAAACGGGTATGCGACGAGCAACGCGCTGGAGGGTGGATGCACTTGCAGGCAGAGGGTGGTGGTCGGCTCCCACGAGCGTCCCATCGACGTCGGTGAACACGATGCTTGTCTGCGGTTTCATTGCCATGTCGAACCTTTCGAGCGGTGGGTTTGCCGTCATGGTATCAGCAGATTCGACTGGTGTATGCCACCTGTGTTACTCACGCGCCACGATTATCGTTACAGCGGTCCGGCGATGCCCCGCGTCAGATCTCGTTTATCTCGCGCATGCGCCACTCGCGCGGCGTGTATCCCGCTATCTGCTTGAACACGTTCTGGAAGTGACTCTGCGAAGAAAAGCCCGTCTGGTAGGCAATCTGCGATATGTCGTAGTCAGTCGTGTCAAGAAGCCTTCGGGCACGCTCGACACGCAGCCTGCGAACATAGGAGGCAAACGTCTCCCCCGTCTCCTGTTTGAAGCGCGTACACAGCGTCTTGCGACTCACGCCACACGCCTCGGCAACCGAATCGCCATCGAGCTGCTCGCTGAGGTGGCTGCGCACGTAGGTCATGGCGTGATGTGATAACGGATGGGTATACGCGAGCGCCTCTGTCCCCACTGCCTTGGTAAGCTCGAGCATCATGGGCAGCATGAGATAGTGTACGAGCTCCTCGTTCACGGACTCGTTGGCGAGCTTGATGTAATCCTGAGTGATGGCATAGCAGCGAGCCACGGGAAGACCACCATTGCGAGCCGCCTGTGCGCACGTACTTGCCAAGAACGCGATGGCAGTGCGCCCTTGCAGGAGCGGATCGTCGGAGGTCCTCAACTCCATAAGGGGCATGTTGGTACGAATGAAGCGGAGGAGACCCTCCAAATCGCCCATCGAGATGAACGAGGCAAAGCCTTCATACTGCTCGGAGATCTCGCGCGACGTTATGTGCGTATTCACCGCAATGAAGTACATACGCTTGGAATACGTCACGATGCGCGCAAGGTCGTCCTCCTCTCCCCCCTCGTTGACATACGAAATAGCGTCCATTATCTCCTGGGTAGTCAGGAGGGTCGTTGAGTCATTCTCTTCTTCAGTCATTATTTTCCTTCTTCAGACCTCGCAAAGTCACACAAATTTGCAAGAAATGGTAACACGGTTGGTATTTTCAGGTACGAGGGATTTTTATCATGAAACTACGTAAAAAAGCCGTATGGTGAACGAAGGTCAAATCCGGTATGCCCTCCGTGCTGTGCGGCAAGAGCCTGCCACTTGCAGGATAGGAAGGGGAGTTGCCTATGAAGTACCTACTGCTCGTAAGCCATGGAACCATGGCACCCGGCGTTCACAGCGTCATTCGAATGCTGTTGGGCGAGAGAGAGAACGTGTTGAGCTATTCCATGGAGGATGGCGTTTCTGCTGACGACTTCGTGGCTGCTCTCACCGAAGTTATCGCCCCCATTAGCGCGGATGACGCTGTTGTTGTGCTGGGCGACATTGTGGGCGGTTCCCCGCTCACCAACACTCTCAACACTCTCACCCAGAAGGGGCTGCTCGCAAACACGATTGCCTTTGGTGGACTCAGCCTACCTATGGCAATCGGCGCGCTCATGGCCATTGATGACGGGCTCGACGATGACGCACTCTGCGACAGCGTTATCAGCGAGGCTCGCGAGGGTGCGCGACGCGTTGAGTTGTCCTTCGCCGACGACGACGAAGAAGATCTGTAACCGCACGACAAATAAGGAAGGGTAGAAATGATTTCTTTTGTACGCATCGACGATCGCATGATTCACGGCCAGACGGTAACGCGCTGGAGCCTTGAGTATCCTTGCGACGGCATCATCGCCGTCAACGACGTCGCCGCTTCCAACCCCGTACTCAAGGCCGCTTATAAGGGTGCCGCCCCGGACAAAAAGATCTTCGTGTGGACCATGGATCACTTCAAGGAGAGCGCCGACAAGGTAATCGCCAGCAAGACGCGTTACTTCCTCATCACCAAGAACCCGCTCGACATGAAGCGCATCCTCGTGGACTTCGGCTTTGTTCCCTCCGATGTCAAGCGCGTCATCGTTGGCCCCTGCAACGACCGCCCCGACACCGTGAAGCTCGGCAACAACCAGTCGATTACGGCCGAGGAAGCACAGGCCTTCGAAGACATGACCAAGGCTGGCTACACGGTCGAGTTCGCCCTCATCAAGGAAGCCTCCATCGGCGAGTGGCCCAAGTTCCGCGGACAGTTTAACGTTAAGTAGGAGGAAGCATGGGAATTGGCATTGTGCAGGCTGTCCTCTTGGGCCTTTTTGCCTGCTTAGCATCACTGCCTGGCATGGGCGGTACTACGATCGGCAACTATACGCTTGGTCGTCCTCTGGTAGGCGGCCTCATTGTCGGTCTCATTCTTGGCGACATCCAAACCGGCATCATCGTGGGCGCCTCCATTCAGCTCGTGTACATCGCGCTTGTCACGCCTGGCGGAACTGTTTCCGCTGACGTTCGTGCCGTGACCTATATCGGCATCCCCCTTGCGATCCTCGCCATCCGTGCCCAGGGACTCGATCCCTCCTCTGAGGCAGCTTCTGGTCTGGCCGCCTCCCTCGGCGCAGCCGTCGGCACGCTCGGCACCGTCCTGTTCTATGGCACCGCCACGCTCAACCTCGTATGGCAGGGCATCGGCTGGAAGGCCATGGACTCCGGCAAATGGGATAGCATCAAGAAGACCATCCCCATGGTCGACTTCATTCTGCCCTGGATCAGCCACATCGCATTCTCCTTCATCCCCACCGTCATCATTTGCATGGCTGGCGAGTCCATGGTAGGCCTCATGAAGGAATACCTCCCCATGGATGGCATCGCCATGAAGACGCTCTTTACCGTTGGTTCGCTGCTTCCCGCCGTCGGTGTCGCCATCCTGTGCAAGCAGGTCGTGCAGAAGCCTCTCGACTGGGTGACCTTTGGCTTTGGCTTTACGCTTGCCGCCGTCATGGGCTGCAACCTTATCGCCTCGGCACTTATCGCCGTGTTCTTCGCCCTTATCAACTTCAAGGTAGAGCAGCTCAAGACCGCCCGTCCTGCAGTTGCAGCAGCTGGAGCGGCATCGTTCGATGATGAGGAAGAGGAGGACATATAATGGCTGATCTCAAAAAAGTCTCCCAAAAGGCACGCAACAGCGCATTCCTCCGCTGGATTTACGGCAACCTGACCTGCTTCTCCCAGGAGCACATGCAGACGTTCGGCTACCTCGCCGCCATGCTCCCCGTCGTGGACGAGCTCTACGATTCGGATGTGGAAAAGGTTCAGGCTCTCTCCACGTATCGCACGTTCTTCAACACCGAGCCGCAAATCGGCACGATGGTCGTAGGCCTTACGGTAGGTCTCGAAGAGGCACGCGCGAACGGCGAGCCGCTCGATGACGACACCATCAACGGCATCCGCGCCGGCCTCATGGGCCCGCTTGCCGGCTTGGGCGACTCCATCATCGTCGGCACCTTCATTCCCATCCTCCTCGGCATCGCCCTCGGCCTGTCGACCGGCGGCAACGTACTTGGCCCGCTGTTCTACATTGTGGTGTGGAACGTCGCCATGTACTTTGGCATGAAGTTCGCCTTTGACCAGGGCTATGAGCTCGGTGGCTCGGCCGTCGAGGCTCTTGTCGGCCCGCAGTCCGCAGCCCTGCGTTCCTCCATCGTCATGGTGGGAACCATGGTTATCGGCGCCGTCTCCGCAACGTGGATCAACATCACCACGGCTCTTGTGGTGCCCTTCTCAGCCGACTCCAGCCTCGTGCTGCAGGACACGCTTGACTCCATCTATCCCAAGCTGCTGAACTTCGTGTTCGTGTGGTTCTGCTGGTGGCTCATGACCAAGCGCAAGATGTCCCCCACCGTTGTAATGGGCCTTCTGGTAATCGTCGCCCTCGTCGGCGTATTGGTTGGCTTCTTCAACCCTGGCCTTTCCTACTAGTCGCAACTGCGGTTTGGGGAGGGAACGTTCCCTCCCCAAACTGTAAGGAGGAGTTATGCGCAAGCTATATAGGCGTAAGTGGGAGCCGACAAACAACCCTTTGGTTGCTGAGGCGCGCGCACAGACATTGGCTATACAACGCCTTCAAGTTTGGCTGAGGCTTGCGTATGCGATTCTTGCGGGAGCGGTATTGCTGGGATACTGGGGTTTTGCCGAGAATGGCGGCCTATGGGCACAAGTGCTCGGAATCGGCCTTGGTATCGTGGCCTTCCTTGTCGCCATGGTGCTTCGCACGGGCATAGACCATGGCCGACGCAACGTAAACGCCATGCTCGAAAGCATGCAATCGACCGTGCAATCAACTGAATAGCGCTAACAAACTCCGCCTTCCCTTTCCCTTGCCAGGACCACAGATAATCCGGTTGGACGCACACGAGCGGGCACGTCCAAGCAAATCCGATCTCTGCGATCCTGGCTTTTTTGCGCTCGCGCTACTCCTTAGCTTCGCCAGCCTTGAGGACGTCCCGCAAGAAGTCAACGTTCTGTGCCCGGATGCGCGCGAGGTCTCGCACGACAGCCTTCGGAGGATTCTGCAACAAGAACTCGTCAATCAGCCTGATGTTGGCTCGCGCGTCGCACACCTCGCCGAGGCTGTCCTGATGGGCATTCATGCCCTCGGCGATTTCCACCGCATCTGCCCCAAGAATACCATTGCTGTGCTCCGCGACATAGCGGGCACGCTTGGCACGCTTACGCACGTCGTGCGTGCGTTCTGCGTCGCTGAGGTCCAAAGCGTCAAGGTCAGCACTGACCGATTCGATCATGGCGTCGAACCTCGCACGCACCACGCTCTGCGGCAGCCCATGCTTCACGAAGCGCTTCTTCCATGCGATGTCCTTCACCGATGACATGGCCCGTGCAAAAAGCTTCGAGACCTTCTTTGACGAAAGAACCTTGAGCACCTTGGCTCGCTCTTTGGCAGCCTCTTTCTCGCAGAACGCCAGCAGCTTGGGAGAGGCATCTTCGTCGGTGCGCACCTGCTCCACGAGTACGTCCAGCTCGCGAAGACGCGAGGTGTACCTGACGACATCCCTAAGGATGGTCTGGGTCTCGGCGTTTTGCTCCGCGTTCTGCCACGGCTTGATGAATGCGATGAGACTGCGCAGGGTCCGGGTGTTCGTCCGGAATCGATGAATCGTCTCGATGTCCTCCGGAGTGGCAAAGAAGGCCTTGCGTCGATCCTCGATCTTCTCGGCGATCTCAGTGCACGTCGCCTGGAGTTGTATGAGCGTGTTCCAATCCGCGGAGACTGGTCCCTGGGCGAACCACAGGAGCCGGGCATCTCCCCTCGCTGGTGCGTCAGGGTTCTCTTCCTCGCCAGCCAGCGACACATCCAGGCAGCAGAGAGCACCAGTCGAGAATGACGGCGACGTACCGGCAAGCGCTTCGACGACCTCCTCCGCAAAGGGCACGTGGCCGACGACGAAGATGAGCCCAGCCTTGCTAGCGCTCAAGTCATCAAGGAAGCCGTCGATGTCCTGCTCCCAGAGGCAGTCGTGCGGCTCGATCTTCTTTGCCGCAACGCGTCTCTTTCGCAGCGCCTTCCTGAGTAGCTTGGCGGTCTGGCGAGCGCGTTTCGCCGGGCTCGTCCAAATCTGCACGTCTTCGTTCTCGGTTTCGAGGAGTCGGAGCATATGAGGCAGCCGCTCGCTCAGTGCCGAGATGCCAGCCCCGGTCAGGCTCCTGTCCACATCGCTCTCACCTTGCGCAGGCGGCATCGCTTTGCCATGCCGCATAATCACGAGTGTCTTCTTCATGGCAGCCTCCTAAATCCAAACACATCATATCACGCTTTTGACCACGATCCCACAGCGGGATCGTGGTCATCATGCATCCGCGTTTAACAGGCGCCAGTCAAAGCTGGCTATCGGTGTGTATCCTGCGGCAATACCGGCATACTTGGCAATCGCCTCCTCGCCGGTGAGGGTCTCTGAGTCGCCGCTATCGTTGGTAAACGTATAAGAGCCTCCGTCCACGACCACGCCGCAAAGCAATGCAAGCTCGTTGGCCTTTTTCCCCATCTTCCAGTACTCGCAGACGTGGTAGTTGGCGCCACCGGATCCACCGGTCACCAAAACGCCGTTCTCACAAGGTATGCAGAACGCCCTATACCCGAGCGAACCCATCTTTTCGCTATCCAGAACCCTGGTTGGCTTGTTGTTGACGATTGTAAATAGGTCATACAGACGATAGTTCACGTCCAAGCCCCCTTCTGACACAGGCGCGTCCTCTTCGATGCCGATAAGAAGCTCCTCGGATCCGTCGCCGTTCAAGTCGTAGAGTGCATAGGCGTATCGATCCCTGTTGCGATCACGTGCCGCCCACGCTTCCAGGTTGATGGTCTCATACGAGGGCTGAGTATCGCTGTTGAGACCATCCCTATATTCCTTTAGAACTGATTCGTATTTGTTCGAAGGCTTTTCGCCATTAGACGCGTTCGTCGTTCCCGTCGAATCCTGTTTCGAAGAATCCTCGCTTGAAGCGACCTCGTGCAGCTCTCGCCATCTGCGGTTCTCGCGGAGGAACTCTGCCTCATCGAACGGAGTGGGACCTGAGGACGCGTGCGAGACCCAGAGCTCGCTGTAGAGTTCCGGATGCGTCGGATCGGTAAGGTCAACGGCATTGACTGGCACTTGGCCCCTCGGGGTCTTTTTCGTGACGTACTCGATCTCGTATTCCTGAACATCGTAGTCAGTCTCGATTCGCGCTGATATGATGGAGCCGTCATCATCCGTGACGAAGGTCGCATGTGTCGCGTTCCCATCGACGGACGCCAAATGCCCACTCTTGTCGTAAGCGTATGTTTGACTGTGTTCTTCCCCATTTAGATAGCGACTTCTGCGAGTCAGGCGGCCTTCGTCATCATACTCATAGGTGTATCCGTTGACTTTCTTTCCGTCTGAGTCGTATGCATCAATCGAAGCGATACGGTTTTCTCGATCGTAGCCCACGCTCATGTCGTAACTCATCTTCGATGATGGCTGACCGCCTGAGCTGAGACTTGCCTTTGACGACTCGCACGATTGCCTGGTGACCCTACCCTCCTCGTCGTACGAGAGCGAAAGAGTGCCGATGTCAAGCGCCTGCCCGCCCCTGATGAGGTAGTCGCGGGCGATGAGGTTGCCATCGCCGTCATACGTATCATAAACGTGTCGCGGATCTGAGCGCTCCGTACCATCCGCGCGCGACTTCTTACCATTCTTGCTGTATGCAATCTCCCACTCCACCGGTAGTTCGGCATGGCTCGCAGCGCCCCAGTCGCCCTCTGTGCCAGAAATCTTAGACAGACGCCCGGATTTGCTGTACTTAAAGTCGAGCGAATAGGTAACTTCCCCATTCCAGCCCCCGTACTCCTTCGAGGTCTCGCGAAGGATCTCCTTGTGCGTGATGTGTCCTTGGCCGTCGTAGGAAGCGTTCACCCATTCCTCGTAGTAACGGTCCTCGTCCTGTTTCTCTACGCAAGTCAGGTGATAGGACGTCACGAGTTTGCGCGACACCATATCGCCACTATCCGTCTTCTTCTTGCCAGTATCAGCAATCGCACTGCTGCCATTCACCAACAGCACGGTAAGCAGGAACGCGACAACGCTCCATAGCTTTGACGGGCGATATCCACTTGTCCATTGGCCAGCTGCTGTCTTACGGTATTTGAAACGCATCGCTACCTCCCTATGGTTGACTTGCATTGACGGTCGAAGAAACCACTATCTTGATACCACAGGTAGAGACCATGAATTGCGCAATAAGCGAAACAGAAAGCTCCGAAGGCTGACCACGATCCCACAGCGGGATCGTGGTCAAAACTATCGAGTGTCCCGAACTACTGTGAAAGCGAATCGGCAAATGCAAGCGACTCCTCAAAGGGCAGGTCTTTCGGATTCCATTTTTCAAATACACCTTGCGTCGGCCACGTATCTGGAGCGGGACAGAGGAGTTCATCCTCGTCCAAAGAGAGATTGACCCCGTCTTCCACGTGGGCAGACGCACCGATCTCTCCCGTGCTAGCATTGAAGTATTCGTAGGCATACCCAATCTTGTAGTAATCAATCTGGCCAAGCCCAAGGTTCGACTGCATACCCTCCGTTACGGTCGCTTTGGGTCGGGTTGATGCTTTGGCGGCCTTAGAAAGCAGACCGCTTTTAGCATCATAGGTGTATGTGATGCGCTCTACGAGCTTGTAGCTGCCATCTTCCGAAGCCCACGACTCGACACAAAGTGGATGACCCTGGGCGTCCCGCAACACGATCTGGCTCGCATAATCACGGTAATCCGTGTGCATGTACGCGAACCGACCAGCAGAATCATATTGGATTACACATACACCAATCGTTTTGTTGCCAACTACCCGTTCTTCAATCGTCAAGTGGTAGTCTTCAACGTAGGTAATGACCTTAGTTTCTCCTGTTTCTTCAACGAATGAGCGAGTTATTCGACCTTTATTGTCGTATTCAAGCTCACGCGCAGTCAGATTCTCTCCATCGTACCCTCGCCACGCGATTGGTCGATTGTAGTCATCGAAGTCAATCCCTACGTACCCGTCCATGACCTTGCTACCTTTGTGCTTTTCGAGACGAACAGGCCTTCCCTTCTTGTCGAACACACGCCAGTAAATCATGTCCTCTTCATTCCGAGAGTATGATTTCCATTCGCTTGCAGCCAAAATGTAGCCCTCCGGTGAATATATCCAACTGCAATCGATCGTCCTATTAGCATCAGGTTCGTCCAGACTGTAGGGTGAAGGGCTATCCTGCATAGACTCTTCCAGCATCCTTGTTACGTGACCTTCGTCGTCGTACTCCATTTTGGTGCGGCTCACATCATAGTAGATTCTGTCACCACCTCCACTGATTCGATAACCTAACGCCTCAACCACTTCGGTGCGAAAACCTCGCTCATCATACGTGCAATGCCAGTTTTCCACGGGGTTGGGGATACTCATGGGATCGGGATGCATGTCATAGCACGTAAGTCGACCATCATCTCCGTATTGATAGTCGCACGTTTTGTACAAGACCTCCTCTTCGACATCTTTCTTCAGACTGACGGCGTACTCACGAGAGTATTCACGACGGCATCGGTAGTCCCCCACCTCGGGCAAGGAATATAGCCTGTAGTCGTATCCAAATTGCGCGGGTAAATGGTACGGTCCATCGCTTAACCACTTTTGGGAAACCAAACCTGAAGGGATATTACGCCATGGGTGAATAAGTGCGTCGATATAAGTTCCGTAAGACGTTTTCGCGGCACCAACGATATCCAATAGGAGCTCATCCGAGGTTGGTGCTTGCCAAAAAGTTGGAAAAGACTCCAATAGGTAGTTCAGCGCCAGACGCTCCTCGTCAGAGATCATCCTTTGAGGAACAGATAGATCGAAAGCATCAGCTAATTCATCTATACTCATAGCGCGGGACGGTATGTCATTGGAGGCGACGTTCGATCTGTCAGCCTCGAAAACTCGCGACGAGATATCGGGTCGCACTGTGCTCTCACCATCTCGATAGAGAATACAACCCGCGAATGCAAGCGCAGACGAGGAAATGAACTGTCTTCTGGTCACGCTTCCCATGTGTGCTCCTTGCCAACAAGCCGTGCGAGTGACATTACTAGAGTATCGGATTATATCAGCAGCTGGCTTGGGCATTGAGAGCTACGAAGGTGCGGTCAAAGCATCTAAGCGACGCACGGCAATCAAATGCACGGCTGGCTCTGACCACGATCCCACAGCGGGATCGTGGTCAAAATTGGTTACAATCCCACTGTGGAATCGTGGTCATTCGAGAAAACCCGAGGAGTACCCCCATGATTAAGCTCGTATTGTCGGATGTGGACGGAACGCTCATACCCTTAGGGCATGGGACCGTCACCCAACGCACGCTTGCCGCCATCAAGGCCGTGCAGGACGCGGGCGTGCGGTTCGGCCTGGCGACGGGGCGTGACGTACCGGAACTGCTCGGTCAGTTTCGCGGGCAGGCGTGGCCGTTTGCCACGGGCATCCTGTCCAACGGGAAGAAGATCATGGTCGACGGCGAGCTAGCACGACTGACCTTGCTTAGCAACGAGTCCTTGTCCCGTCTAGCAGAGCTGGCACGCGAGTATCCCCAGACCTTTGTGAACGTATATCCCCTTGAAGTCGAGCCAGCCGACCTCGTCTACTGCATCGGCGCCACGGAAGAGGAGATTGCCCCGTGGAAGGGAACGTTCGGCTTCAACGGAGTCGCGATACCGAAGGTCCCCGACACCCAAATCATAGGCGCCACCATAGCATGCAACCGCGACCAGCAGACACTCGACGACTTTTTGAAGCGTGCCCGCGAGGTCTGCCCCTGCTTCGACTATGCGCAGCCCGCGCCGCAGTGGTGCGATGTGCTGCCAAAAGGCCTCAACAAGGGCACCGCGCTGCCAATGCTCCTCGATGCGCTCGGCCTGTCTCATGATGAAGCCATGATGTTCGGCGACGCCGACAACGACGTGGCGATTCTCTTGTCCGTCGAGCACTCGGTAGTCGTGGCAGGTGCGACTCCCGCCGCCTCGGCCGCAGCCCGGTGGCACATCGGGCCTGCGGAGGACGATTCGGTCGCGCAGGCCCTAGAGCAGATAGCCAAGGAAAAGTGACCACGATCCCGCTGTGGGATCGTGGTCAACCGTAGACAGTAAAGGAGAATCTCGTGACACAAAGACTGAAACAGCTGCTATCGATGTTTTTGAGCATTGCACTGTTGCTACCCACCGCGCTGCCCACCACAGCTATTGCCGAACAGCGCTCGGTGAGACTGGACAACCATACCCTCACGACTGATCAGGCGATGACCGTCACCAACGTGCGCATCGACAACGTTGACAAGCCCCAGCCCGGAGCAAAGCTCGACGACACCGCAACCGTTACCACCGCCGAAGGCGTCACATGGGATATCCCCACCCTGTGGGTGAGCGATGATCGCTCCATCGTGACCACGGCAGAAGAGGGGCACGAATACCTGCCCGTGTTGGCCTTCTTCGTCCCGCAGGAATACGCACTTGATGGCGGCGATTTCACGGTCACCCTCTCGGACTCACTCACGGAACTCTTTGGCACCAACGATATCATCTCCGTATACGACGCCCAGCGCGGCATTACCTACATCCTGCCCGCAACCCTTCGAGACCTCTTTGCACAAAACGCCGAATCCGAGCAGCCAACGTCTATCGATACAGCATCTCCTGCTGTCACGGCTCCCCCAGCGACCGGAAAGGCAGATGCACCCTTCCCTCCGGGCGAAGCCGAGACCAAGCCCGCCGAACGATCCTTGGTGGAAATCTACTGTGCCCAAACCGCGCGCGACGCGTTTTCCGATGAAGACCTGGAGTGGCTCATCGACCTCGTGCTCAACTACCTGCAGCCCCAGGCCATCGAGCTTCTGCTCCATAAGTTCCCCGCATTCACAGAGGCGTCCGTCAACAGCGAACTCGGCACAAGCATAGGCATGTACATCTACTACAAGCAAGGCGACATGGACGGGGTGACAGAGCATCAGGCAGCAACAGAAACGCTTGCTTACGTTCAGGCTTCGATTCGAGAGCTCGACGGGCAACCAAAATACTGTTACATGTTTGGTGTCGACACGTCATCCCTTGTCCTCATGGACGCCAACAAGAATCCCGTAATCGACCCCATCACCGGCAAATACACGCTTGTTCACAGCGGCGTGGACTTCGAGTCGCTTCAAAACACGATCGTACACGAGATGTTTCACGCGTTCATGGGTGACTACAATCGTACCGGCATGATCGGCGCCCTTGAACCAGGGGATGCACTGAGATTGTTCAACGGAACCGCCACCGATGAAGAACTGCAGCTATTCCAGATGCTTCGCTACCCACTCTGGTTCATAGAGGGCACCGCCTCGTGCATGGAAAACAACTACAACTACCGCCATGACCAATTCAACCTCCTCAGGATGAAGGACGGGAAACCGCTAGACATCCTGGACCCAAGTACGCTTATCACGAATTTCATAAGTGCAAAAACCCCAGATGGGGAATACGCTTTCTTTCCTCTCGGCTTTGCGGAGGGCCTCCAAATCCAGACGCCTGAGGGTGCGGTCGATATTGAGCCATGGAACGCGCGCTATGTATCCGGATATCTTGCGACGCTCTACCTGAGTGACCTCGCATACCAGAAAGCATACGCGGGCGACTCGGCAAAGTCCGTAGACGAGAGCGGTCAGGCAACCTTCTCCGCAGAAAAGATCCGAACTGGTCTTGACTGCATTCTTCGGTGGATGCACGAGGGACAGGCGCTGGATAAGATCATCCGGAACATCTCTACTGACGACAACGGCGCGAGTGCCTATAGCAGCACTGACGATTTTGCTGCAAAGTTCATCTTGGGCGAGACGGCTGTGCGGAACGGCGAGGAGGGATATGCCGGCGACCGTCAGTCCATAGAATTTGTTGTCGACTTCATTAATTACATGACTAGCATCGAGAAAGCCCTACCCGACGGCAGGATACCCAACGGATCCATCTTGTTTGGCTTCGACAAAGACTATTCGACGCCCTTGGATCCGACGCAGAGGTCTTCCTCGCCGCTCTATCAGATCGTCGACTCCAATACTATGGTACCCTCTAGCGTCAGCAGCGACACAACCGTCATTGGCGCGGGAAAGACCTCGATGGACCCGAACGACCTCATCGAACTGATGGAAGAGCTTACCAAACTCACGTCCGACTCCGATGCCCTTCCACAAGCAGCGAAGACGCCCACTGCTACAGCCGAGAAACCGACGTCTTCCACCACAGAAGAAAAACCTACCACTGCCGCCGTAACCAAGGAGCCTCTCGCAACGACTGATTCGGATACCGTCTCAGCCGAGAGGCCTGTCGCCGAGACGAACCCAACCAATACCCCGAAGGGGGAAGCCGAAACTGCTGTGAACTCGACTGAAACCCCGACGGAGGAATCGAGCACCGTTTCGGAGTCCGCCTCCACAGGCGATGCGGAAGAAACACAAGAATCTGCCACCGTCGCAGAGTACTCAAGCGCAGAGGATGCCACGGTGTTAGCGTCGGCATAAATCAACCATCCGGGAGTGCGGAGGACGATTCGGTCGCGCAGGCCCTAGAACAAATCGCCAAGGAAAAGTGACCACGATCCCACAGCGGGATCGTGGTCAAAAATGACCACAATCCCGCTGTGGGATCGTGGTCACCTTACGCTTAGAGTTGCTTAGCGGTGTTGTAGTAGTGGTAAAGTGCGACCATAGCGTTGTCGGCCTCATATCCGAAAGAACCGTTGAGCACCGCGCACGCATAGCTTAGGGGCCCAGCTTCCACATCGAATTCCTTGCCATTGACCGTACCCGTCACGGTAGCCTTATCTCCGAGTTGGGCAGCTTTGATGCGGTCTATGCGGAAGCGGTACTTATTGCCGACCTTTGTAGCCGTGTATTCTTGACCGTTAAACGTTGCGGTCGCGTCGAATTCGGCATCGGCAGCGGGGGTAAAGAACAGGTCAAGGGTCGTGTACGAGTTAAGACCCAGAGAGCACGTGACCTTGATGTCCGAGACACCATCTCCCGATTTCCGAGGCATGTAGGCTTGCACGCCCATTGTTGCTGTCACTTTGTCGTCCGCGCCGTCCGCATCCACGTCTTCGTAGCTAAGGTCCATCTCCGCGTAGTCCGTGCCTATAACCCAGCCGTTCGACGTTGCGAGGTAGAGCTGCATGTAGTGGCCGTAGTTTGCAACCGCCCTCACGCAGGCTTTCTCGGCTTCACTCAGACGATCCGAGTCGAGCGCAGCCTGCACGTACTGCTTCACGGAGTAAACCAACCCTACCGTCTCGCCATCACCATAGGTGAAGGTGCAGGTGACAGGTTCAGCCATCTCGATCGAGCTTAGCTCGAAGTCAAAGGCGTAGCGGCTGTTGGCCGAATCGTATGTGGCGTCAGCGATGGTGATGGGCTCCGTTGTACGCATCTTCTTTCCCCCGATGGAGAAGACTGCAGACGCATCGGTGCCATCAAAGTTCTCGGGCACCGTGAGCCAGTACCGCATCTTGATCTGCTCTCCAAGGAGGAGCTGTGCATTTGTGAACTTCGGCTCGGTTACGACCGCCTCATTCCCCACGGTGACCTCGCAGGTTTGCACAATCCTGCCCCACCTATCGGCCTCACACGGCAGGTCCTCGTCGCCCATCGTGCAGGTGATGGTTGCGGTGCCCTCGCCAATCCCCACGACGGTGCCGTCGGCGCAGACATAGGCAACGCTCGTGTCAGACGAGGTCCACGTAGACGCAAGCGGGCTTATGGTAGCCGGGTCGACGTTTTGTACCGCAAGCTGACCGGTCTCGCCGACACCCAGGGTAAGCGTCGTTGCGGAGAGACCGAAGGACGTGACCTGGGTCTTTTCGTGGGCCCCGTCGTCATCCGTATACTTAGCATTGGGAAGAGGTGCGGTCACCTCCCAATCATCGTGCGTTATGCTGTCGTACGACGTATTGGTACAATGGCTGTAATTGCCATACGGGTCATAATTGACATGCTCTACTTTGCCTTTGCTCTGATCGAGCGATTCAATAAAGTCATCGCTCTTCATGAAGTAATCGTATTTAATGTATCCTGGTAAAAAGTACTTCCAATAGACGCTATTGATTTCTGAGTTGATTTTGTAATTATAGTCGGTTCCACCCCCCTCTTTCGTGTCATTCAAGTCCCATGTCACATCCACGTTATACCAGTTGCCATCAATCTTCACATGATTCCAAGCATGGGCGGCTGGAGGATTAACGGCATGCTCACACTCGATGCCGCACTGATCCATCAATAGCATAAATGCATATGTTATGCCATCACACACGCCAGTATGCTTTGCCAACGGACCATAGGCGCAGTAAGCGTAGCGTTCGATGTTGGTAAGGACGTTTCCATAGGCCGTAGATTTCCTAGTCACTGACTCTGCGTCAAGCGTATTCAGCAAATCAAGGGTTTCATAGTCGTAGTAAATGTGGGCGACGAGCCAATCGTGTGCGGCTTTAACCTTCTGAAGGTCAGTCCCATTTTCGGGAATCCACGACATTGCATGAGCGATTTCTCTCGCCATCTTATGGCGCATGGCCAATATTTCGGTGATAGGCTTATCAGTAAACATGTACTCGGGGACAAACTGTTTGTCGGCTATCGAAAAGCCCGTCGATATGTCAACCAGCTCGGGATGCTGCTTGAGGAGTGCATTCACTATGCTCTGGACGCCAGAGAAATCAATGTCATAGGACGAAATGTCGATGGGCTCGCTGCTGCGCTTGACGTAGTTGTTGAGAATCTTTGCCGCAAGCTCGGGGTACTGAGCGATAGCATCATCGTCATCCGACTGAGCACTCAGCGTCATAGGCTCGATGAAGGTAACCCTTTTGGCCACCTCTTCTGCGTTGGTGGCGGAATCGTTCGGAACGTTGCCTTCGTCCTCGGAGACGATGCCTTCGTTTTCGGTTTCGTCAATCGTCTCTTCTTCGGGAATTGTCGGGTCGACCGCAACGATGTCATCGCCCTCCGCGACGATGGCCGGCTCGTCAACAACCTCGATGGCATAGCCAACTCCAAAGGTTGCGAATCCCATCGCAACCACCAGTACGAGTGAGGCAAAGGCCCTCAGCGCGAGCACTCCTCCCCCACCCCTCGTTTCGATCCGTTCGTTATTCCTCATGTCAACCACCCCTTTTCACGGGCCTTCAGGTAACAGCATTCTAGCAAGTTATTAGGCACCCTGCACACACGTTAATCTTCGAGATGAATCGTCCAACCGGTATTGATCTTTTTCTTGACCTTCTTCTTTGTGAGCTCATCGAGCTTCGGCCAGTCCCTCACCTTGCGCGCCCGGCCGGTCACCAGATGCGCCTTCTCGGCACAGAGGGCGAGCGGCGTGTCCGAGAGCGAGTCGGAGTAAAAGTGGTCAATCACCGGAAAGCCGTGGTCGATGATGTAGCGGGACTTTTCCCGCGCGTACATGAGGTTGTTCACGAGGACCCCAAGCTCCCGGTCGTAGTCGGTCGCCACGAACTCCACGCCGAGCCTGCGCGCGATGGGCTCTATGATGCAGGAGGGGGACGCGCTGATGATGATGTCGTCTGGCTTCTTTTGCGCGAGATACCAGGAGGAAATCCTCCGTGCGTTCCTGTCCCAGTATCGCTCGATCTGAACGTCGAAGTCGCCGATGTCCCTGAGGTAGCTGTACAACACGCGAAGCATGCGATAACTCTGCATCTTTCCCAACTTGTACTGGACCACGCTCATAAAGGCACGCGGCGCGAAAGTGAACCAGAGCCTTGGGTGACGGTTCATGCACCAGATCGCAAAGCCGATCGTGCAGTTTGACGGATAGATGGTACCGTCAAAGTCGTATGCGTTCATCGGAGCCGCTCCTTTCCGGGCACCGCATTTGTTTATAGCCCTATAGTACCGTATCGTACCTGATAGCATGAGCCGAACCACGCACGGAAGGAGCCTGACATGAACAACGAGACCTGCGAAAGCCAGTTGAAACAGCTGAGGGAGGCCCTCGACCAAGCCGATGCCGTCGTGATCGGCGCAGGGGCAGGGCTCTCCACGGCCGCCGGGCTCACGTACTCCGGCGAGCGCTTCGAGCGACTCTTCGGCGACTTCGCCGCCAAGTACGGCATCCGCGACATGTACTCAGGCGGCTTTTACCCGTTCGCCACGCCTGAGGAGATGTGGGCATGGTGGAGCCGCCACATCTGGTGCAATCGCTACGAGCCGGCACCAAAGAACACCTATGCCAAGCTGCTGCAACTAGTAGAAGGCAGGGACTTCTTCGTAATCACCACCAACGTAGACCACCAGTTCCAGCTGGCGGGCTGCCCAAAGGAGCGGCTCTTTTATACGCAAGGTGACTACGGGCTATGGCAGTGCAGCGTACCATGCCACGACAAGACCTATGACAACTACGAGACGGTCATGGCTATGGTGGAGCAGCAGCGCGACATGCGGGTGCCAAGCGAGCTTGTGCCCATGTGCCCTGTGTGCGGCAAGCCCATGAGCATGAACCTACGAGCAGACGACACCTTCGTGGAGGACGAGGGCTGGCACGCAGCCGCCAATCGCTACCGCGACTACCTGCACTCACACCGAGATGGTCGCGTGCTCTACCTTGAGCTGGGCGTGGGCGGCAACACCCCCGGCATCATCAAGTATCCGTTCTGGCAGTTGGTGTATGACAACCCAAAGGCAACCTATGCTTGCGTGAACCTAGGCCAAGTGATGACGGCACGCGAGATCGTAGACCGCTCGATTCTTGTGGACGCAGACATCGACGCCGTACTAGACGCGCTACTGGAAGGAGACACCGATGGATGCGATGCGTAAGGAAGAACTGCTCGCCCGGCTCGTGACGATGTTGGAAGAGGAGCGCGGCCAGGACGCGAGCTCACTCGTCATCACCGACAACCTCTGGCTGCGCTTCCGCGCGCTTGTGAACGTGCGGCCGCCCTGGCCCGCAGGTGAAGAGTTCCTAGCCATGCAGGACGAGCTGTTGCAGGGACTCATCGCCGAGGCAGGCGTACACGACATAGACGAGGCTGAACCCTCATCGCTTGACCCGCGTCTGCGTCTCTGGCGTGGCGACATCACCACGCTGGCCGCAGACGCCATCGTAAACGCCGCCAACTCCCAGATGCTGGGTTGCTGGGCACCGCTGCACAGCTGCATCGACAACGCCATCCACACGTTCGCGGGCATACAGCTGCGAGCCGAATGCGCGCGCATCATGGCCGAACAGGGCCACGAGGAACCCACAGGCAAAGCCAAGGTCACGGGTGCCTACAACCTACCCGCACGGCGCGTCATCCACACGGTCGGGCCCATCGCGAATGGATTGCCCACGGCACGTCATCGCGTGGAGCTCGCCTCGTGCTACCGAAGCTGCCTGGAGGCCGCTGCGGCCGAAGGCCTGCGTTCAATCGCCTTCTGCTGCATCAGCACCGGTGTGTTCGGATTCCCACAACGCGAGGCGGCCAGAATTGCCGTACGCACCGTGCGGGAATGGCTGGATTCGCACGACTCGGAAATCTCCGTAGTGTTTAATGTCTTCTCTTCAAAGGACGAGGAGATCTACCGTCGAGAGACGCAATTGCCCATTGCGTGACAACGTCTGGCGCCGCCACTACGCTGTTCTTGTAGGACGAACGAAAGGAGACGTCATGAGCGTCAGCACGGCAATCCAAAACGCACGAAAGAAAGCGGGACTCACGCAAGAGCAGCTCGCGAGCAAGGTGTACGTGACGCGGCAAGCTGTGAGCAGGTGGGAGACCGGCGAGAGCGAGCCTGGCATCGACATGCGGAAGCTCTTGGCAAGCGTGCTCGGTGTGCCAGTGACCAGTCTGCTCGACCTGCCCGACGCCCCCGCCTGCCAGTGCTGCGGAACCCCCTTCGACGTGCCAAACATGCCCTTCGGGACGAACGCCGACGGCACGGAGAACCCAGACTACTGCGGGTGGTGCTACCAAGATGGGGAGTTCACCAGCGCTGGGCTCGACGAGATCATCGAGCGCAACGTCCCCTACCTCATGCAGGCTACGGGTTACACGGCCGAAGAGGCGGTCTCGTTCATGGGAGCGGTTCTGCCCACGCTCAAGCGGTGGAGCGGCGTGGAAAACCGTAACGTGTCGGCCAACCTCAAGCGAAGTACATTCTACGTGTGCCCCGACTGCAACAACATCGTGTGGTCAGCGGGCGAGGCCGCAGTCAGCTGTTGCGGGAACGTACTCGAACCGCTCACAGCAAAGAAGAACGACGGCATTCTCGACGCAACCGTCGAGGTGACAGCGGGTTGCCAGCGCGCGCACGTAACGCACCCCATGACCAAGGATGACCATCTGCTGTTCATCGCCGCCGTCGGCGACGACCTCGTGCGCATCAAGCGACTCTATCCCGAGCAGGAGGCTCGTGCCGAGTTCTGGCTGCAAGGCCCTTGCAAGGTGTACGCGTACGGAAGCAGCTGCGGCCTTGTCGAGCTCCACGGATAACAAGTCCTTACTGAGAGGAAGTAACAAGGTGACAGGTGACTTGTCGGGAGACTTGTCACCTGTCACCTTAATTCTTGCGCACCAAGTGCTTGCACCTTACAGCTTATATTTACCGAAGCCTGCAATCGCCTTATCGATCGACGTCTTCCCGTTTGCAACCTCATAGGCCGCAACGCGGTATTGGATGGTGACGTCATCTGACAGCCCGACTTCACGGGTCGAAATGATTCGGCTTGAGTCAATCGTGCTGAAGGGAGCGTACACACCGTCGTAGGCGAGGTCAGGCGTCACCGTAATCAGACGCTTCGCACGTGCGATGTCATTGAGCTCCTGCGGGCTCACCAGGAAGCGCATGAACTCGTTCGCCATGTCGAGGTTCTTGCCTTCCTTATTGACCGCGAACTGCACCGATGGCTTGTCGAGCAGGCAGGCACCCTCGTTGGTGAGCGTGAACGGATGGAGGGCGTACGCGAACGGGTGGGCAACGAACGCCTCGGACTGGCTCTCGCGCTTGGCCGTGCCCGACGCCGTGTCGGCCGAGCACAGCGCCATGGGAATGTCACCCTCAAAGAACCTCAGAATCAGCGCGTTGTAGCCGTCTTCCAGCTCGTTGCAGACGTCGAGGTTAATGCATCCTTGCTTCACCATGTCGCTTATCTTCTCGAGGACGGGCCTCATGTATTCGCCAGCCGAGGGGTCGAGCGCATTCAGCTTCTCGACTGTCTCAGGGTTCTTGACGGCATCGGTGTACATAATCTCACCGACGAGGTTGCCGTACGCGGACGCCTCGTTGTAGCACAGGATGGGCGTGGGATACCCGGCCTTGTTGAACGCGTCACACGCGGCAAGCAACTCATCGTAGGTCGTCGGGATGTTGACTTTCTCCTTATCGAAGAGGTCCTCGTTCACGAGGATGCCGGAAACACCTGCAAAGATGGGTGCCATGGGGCATGCCCCCGCGTCGTCCTTGCACAGCAGGCTCGGGCGCACGCACGACAGGTCGATGCCGAGCGCCGGATCGGAGAGGTCCTCGGCATGCTCGAAGACCGCATTGTATTGATCGCCATCCAGCATGTAGTCGAATGCGAAGTAGATGTCAGGCGCGTTATCGGTATTCAATGTGGTGGAAACGATGTTGTTGTAATCGTCGAGCTTGGTGTAGCTCAGCTCGACGTCGGGATAATACTCATTGAACTTGTCGAATTCGGCCTCAAGCGCCTCGAAGTTGTCGTAACCACCGGCCACGGAGATGGAGCACTTCGTGGCGGTGTCGAGCGAGGGAGCGAAGCTCTTCTGCTCACTCGCTTGCTCCGTCGACGTCCCAGACCCGGAAGACTCCGGTGATCCCCCGCAGGCCACCAAGGCGACCAACAAGATCGCAATCGACAAAACGGACAGGCAGCGCACAACAGACTTTTTCATAATTTGCCCTCCTTCACCTTTCCAATCTCTTTCAAAACGACTTTTATATCGAGCGGCTTGGCAATATGGCCGTTCATTCCAGCATCCATACACTTGGCGACGTCTTCGGAGAACGCGTCTGCCGTCGTTGCGATGATCGGAATCGTCGATATCCGCCCGTCGGGCAGCACGCGGATAGCCTTCGTGGCCTCGACGCCGTTCATGACGGGCATCTGAACATCCATGAACACGAGGTCGTAGTCTCCTGGGCTAGATGATGCGAGTAGATCAACCGCGACCTGGCCGTTCTCGGCGCGCGTGGCCTCGATGCCGTGCATCTCGAGCAGCATTTCGATGATTTCCCAGTTGATGTCGTTGTCCTCTGCGACGAGCACGTGCATGCCTGCGATGTCGGAATGGTCGTCCTCGCCTGCGGCCGACGTTGCCGACAAGTGCAGCCGCTCGTTGATCGCGCGGTACAGCGTGGTCTTGAACATCGGCTTGGAGATAAACCCGTCAGCACCGGCCTCCTTCGCGCTTTCCTCGATGTCGGACCAATCGTATGCAGAGATGAGAATGGTCGGTGCCTGGCCCCCATCCAAGGTGCGCATACGACGCACGACCTCGACACCGTCCATGTCGGGCATCTTCCAATCGACAATCACGATGCCGTAGCCATTGTTCAGGCTGTGCTTCGCTCTCACCATCTCAAGCGCTTGCGCGCCCGAAGAAGCCACCTCGACGTGCGCATCAAGCGCGTTGAGCATGTACCGAGCGGTCTCGAGCTGAGCCTCGTCGTCATCGACAAGCAGCGCGTCGACGGATTCCAGCGTCATTTCCTCGCCCTCGTGCTCTGCGATGGGCACGTCAAGGGTCACGGTGAACGTCGTCCCCTCATTCAGCTTGCTCGCGCACTCGATCGTGCCTCCCATGAGATCGACCATCTGCTTGGTGATGGCGAGACCGAGTCCCGTACCCTGCACGCTGTTCACACGGCTGTCGGTTTGGCGCGAGAACGACTCGTACATGTGCTCCATGAACTCCTCGCTCATGCCCATGCCCGTGTCGGCCACACGGTAGACCAGACGCACCTTATCGGGCGCATCGCTCGTCAGCTCTTGCAGGTCGACGGCAACGCTTCCATGGGGCTCGGTGTACTTAAGAGCGTTCGACAGGATGTTGATGAGCACCTGGTTGATGCGCAGCTGGTCTGCGAAGAGGTACTCGTGCTCCACGGCGTTGATGCGGAAGTGGAAGTCGATGCTCTTATCCTTGACCATGGGCTGCGAGATGTTGACGAGGTTCTCCGTGACTTCCACGATCGAGAAGGTGACCGGCGTGAGGGAGAGCTTGCCGCTCTCCACCTTGGAGATGTCGAGGATGTCGTTGATGAGCGTGAGCAGGTGGTTGCTCGCAAGCCCAATCTTGTGCAGGCTGTCCTTGACAACGGCTGGATCGTCGACGCTGCGTTTCGCGATGGTCGTCAACCCCAGAATCGCGTTCATGGGCGTGCGGATGTCGTGGGACATCGTCGAGAGGAAGTCGCTCTTGGCACGATTTGCCGCCTCGGCCTCCTTCGCAGCCTCGTTCAGGCGCGCATTGAACCAATTCATGAAGGTCATGTCAAAGACCAGCAGGAACAGCAGGGCGCAGGCAACCCCAAAGACCAGGAACCAGTCGATGGTGCTTTGATGCAGATTGCTCATTTCGATGTATTTCAGGATGGTCCAACCTTGGTTTGCGCTGATTGGTGCATACGCAATCAGGCACTCCTTGTCACGCGAGTTGAGCATGAAAAACGAGCCGCTTTGAGTTGCGAGACGTTCTTTCAGCTCCTCGACTCCGGCCACATCAATCTTGTTGTACGATTTGTAGAACTCGACGAAGTTGTTGTTCTTGTAGTCACGGCCTTTGATGATGTAGTTGCTGTCGATGTCGATGAGCGCAACTTCAGCATCTTTGTATCGGTCGCTGGGAAACACCCATTTTTCCTCGAGCCTTTCTGTGGGGATAACACGCAGGAGAACCGCCTCGCGCATCTTTGACGCATCGCGGGAATCCGCAAGCGTGATCTTGTTGCAAAACGCCAGCGACTGAATGCCATTGAAGGGATTGGTGTACGACCGCGAGACGTTGATGGCACCGTCCTGCTCAACCATTTTGTCGGGCCGCATGGGGAGGCCAATCGCCTTGTATGATACGACGTAGTCGTCTTTCGTGCCCATCTTTGGACGCGTCGAGAGTCCCTCGAGCGAGTCGTCGTCTGTCAGGACGATGTGTGCGGCGTTGTCCGGCGACACATGGGAAGACCTGATGAACGACACCGCCTCGTCGATAGTCATGGGCCTGCTGTTGATGTAGTTCGCCCACACGTCGCAGATATCCTGCTCGCCTTCGAGATAATTGGCCGTCACCCGTTCCAGGGTGACGGTCGACGTCTCGAACTGGTTCACCTCAGAGGCAATCGAATCGTTGGCCGCCCGCTGCGCATACAGCGAAACGAAGCCGATGATTCCAATCATAACGGCAACGTTCACCAGAACTATCAAGTATCGCCTGTTCGCTGTTTGCATCTCGAGCCTTTTTCGCGTCCTTCCCAAGCATTATCTCACGCTTCGCCCGTTCCTGCAGCGAGATTAGGTGACAAGCTGTCATATGTGAACAGGACAGTGGGGACGGGGACGTTTGTCCGCGCGTGAACGGGGAGGCGTTTCACCCTGAGGCGTTTCACCCTTGCCCCCATTGCCCACGCCCATGCTTTAGAATTCGGAAGAAGGTTCCAGCGAGGGTCGTGGGAGGCAACGATGAAGATTAGAACTGCGAACACGAAAGACGCTGCCCGCATCTTGGACATATACGCCCCCTACGTCGAGAGTACGCCTGCATCGCAAGCCCGATTGTGGAGGACGAGTATCTCACGGACAACAGCGAGCAGTTCCATGCGCATCTCGGCTTCGTAAAGGTTGGCAAGTTCAACAAGTGCGGCCACAAGTTTGGCCGCTGGTACAACGTAATCTGGATGGAAAAATTCATCGGCGAGCACCGTTAGCTTTGGGCATTGCTTCCCCGCCAACACCCTGCCCGCACTTGGATAGATTTCCAACCAAACAGACGGAGCGAAATCAGCCTAGATTGCCCGCTTGAACCTTACCGCCAGCGCGTGACGGCCGCCCCCACGCATTTGCTATGATAAGGAGTGTCGAACAAAGGAGCCACGCATGAAAAAGCCGCATGTCATCCGCCTCGCCGTTGTCCTTGTCCTCGCGTGCGTCGCTCTTTGTGCCTGCGTCGGGCAAGCCCCAAGCAGCTCTCGCACGCTCCTCATATATATGTGCGGCTCGAACCTGGAGACCAGACAGGGTCTTGCGGGCAAGAACCTCGACGAGTTGCTCGCCGCGGACATCCCCCAAGACACCCGAGTCGTCATACAGACGGGCGGCTCCAGCACATGGCGCTCCCACGACATAAAGAACGACAAGATCCAGCGCTACGAGGTGCGCGACAAGCAGCTCGTCTTGCTCGAAGAGCTCGACAACGCGAGCATGGGCGCCGAGAGCACGTTCAGGGAATTCTTGACGTGGGGCGCGTCGAACTACGGCTCGAAGCGCAACATCTTGGTGATGTGGGACCACGGCGGCAAGTCTGCCGACAGGGTGTGCTTCGACGAGAACTTTGACTACGACTCGCTCGACCGCAAAGAGCTCGCAGAGGCCTTTAAGGACGCCGAACTACCCTTCACGTTTGACTTTATAGTGTTTGACACCTGCTTCATGTCCACGCTGGAAAACGCAGCGCTGGTACGGGACTACGCCCAGTACATGATCGCCTCACAAGAGGTGGTGCCCTCGGGCGGCATCGACTACACCTCTCTGGTAACGGACTTCTCGACTACCGAAAACAAAGACCTCGGCACCAAGATCTGTGAGGCCTACAAGAAGAAATGCGAGTCAAAGGGCAAGGGGGACACCGCCGAGCTATCGTTTTTGGACCTCTCGCACACAGACGACGTGATCCAAGCCGTCAACGAGCTCTCCGACCAGCTCATCAAGACGCAAAGCGCAAAGGACAGCACCTTCAAGCTTTCCAACGCAACCAAGTTCTCGGCCATCTACGGCGCCAAGAACATCAGCAACTTGTTTGACCTGCAGAGGTTTGTGGACACGGCCCTGCTGTTTGACGAGGGCCCGGACACCCAAAAGGTCGAGGAGGCGCTCGGCAACTTCGTTGTCCACAAGGTCGCGGGGGACAAGGCCGAGAGCGCTGGCGTCTCGCTCTACTACCCGTTCAACTACGACAGGGAAGAGTTTACAAGCTATGTGAAGTCCTGCCCCATGTCGGCATACGCCGAGCTCCTGAAGACTCGCTTCGCTAAACTACCGGCGCGGATGCTCGCCTTTGATGACAGGGGCAGCATAACGGACAACGGCGACTTCGGAATCTCGCTCACGCCAGACAGCGGCCAGTACCTCACCTCGGTCACATACACGCTCGCGAGGCAGAGCGGTGCCGACCCCGACTCCTACGCGCTCCTAGGGACGGACTGCGACATCAAGCAGGACTGGGAGCATCTGAGCTTCTCCAGCGACTTTCGCCCCACCTGGCCGTCGCTTTGGGGCGAGTACTTGCTCACCGACGTCTTCCTCATGCTCCCGCACGTCGTGGCCTTCTCGGCGCCGGTCCGGGCGAACGGCGAGGAGTGGGACCTCTGCGCGGTGTACGCGTTCCCCGACGACTACCACGATGGGATGTACGTCGACAGCTCACTGTGGGGCGGCATAGACGTCAACGGCATCCCCTCCCGCGAGTACGCCGCACTCGACGCAGGCGACAGGATAGCAGCCTATGAGGCAAAAAGCATGAAAAGGGACGACCTGGAGCTCCAGGAGGAGGTAACCATACCCAAGGGGACGAGCGAGGAAGACGCAAACCGAGTGGAGGAGAAGCCCTTAGACGATGGCCGCTACAGGCTCCAGTTCGTGGTGACCGACCTCGCGGGCAATAGCTTGACGTCCGACTACGGCGTCTTTGAGGTGTCGGGCGGCAAGTCTCGCCTCGTGGAGGTCCAGCCGCAACAGTAATGCCGGCCGGTACCGGTGGCCGAGAAACGCCCCCGCCAGCGGGGGGCGGCAGCTCAGAAATCAGGGATGCTCCCCTTGGCGCATATGCACAAAGGGGAGCATCCAAGCAGCACAAAGGGCACACCGGCGGTGAGAACCAAGGCCTGTTTTATCGACGGTCGAACCAGTAGAAGTGACCCCATATCTCTATGTCTAAGGTATTCGCGTAGTACTCCATGACCTTCTTCGACACTATGGATTTGTCGGGCCTCAGACCCCTCACCCAAGATTCGTAACTCTGACCGATGATTTGGAACGATTTATTAAATAGTACATTTCTCTGGAGGGCCTGCCGGAAGCCGATGCCCACCTGGTTGAACATGTGCTTGTACACCGCATCACTGTAGGGGTCGCCCGCGTCGAGACCGGCGAGCTTGAGGTCCTCCCAGATGTCGCCGTTGTAGAGGCGGTCGCGGTACTTGGTGATCTGGTCATCCTGCGTTAACTCCTCCGTGCGGGTGAGGGCCCGATGGTCATTGAACTCACCCGGGTCGCCAAAAGCGTAGCCGCAACTGATGTGCCGACTCTGCTTGATGGAGTAGCCGAGCGTAGGGCTGTACACGTTGATTTCCTTGCCTGCCTGGTTGAGCTTGCGGACCTCCTCGGGCGACTGGCCGGCGGGGCGAAGGGCGATCTGCCGAAGCGCGGCCTTCACGTTGTCGAGCTCGGGCTGGTACTTGTACGCGACGGCAGGGTCGGTGGCATTGTAGAAGGTGGAGACGACCGCCCAGGCGTCCTTGATCGTGGCATCAAGCTCGACTCGGAAGGCCGCCCTGGCATAGTAGCCCTGGGTGTCCCAGTTGAACTTCATGGACACGAGCTTGTCGAGCACGTCGATGGGGTTGGCGCCGGCGTTGATACTCTTCGCGTCTGAGCGTCTGACATGAAGAGGGGGGAGAGACGGATGTCCGTCTCTCCCCCCTCTTCGGCTAGGATATGGTCAAGCGCTCAGGTGCGCTAGTCCTTCACCCAGACGCGTTCCGTGTGCGTCACGGCCTCGTGATGGATCGTCTCGTCCCATGCGGGCGTGTCGACGACCTCCTCGTCCGTGTACCAGACGGAGGCGCGGGTCTTGACGACGGGGTCCCACAGGTCGAAGCTCCAGGAGCACCACTCCTCGGACGCCTTCGTCATGCTGCCGTTGGCAATCTTGTCACGGAGCCATTGCGGGAACGGGTTCGCGTCGAACGCGTCGTCGATCACCTTGGCGAGGTCGCGTTCGTTTTCCGCCGCGGTCTTGGCGTGGTCGTACTCCCATTCCTGACCGAGGCCGTTGCTCCAGTGATGGTTCGTCCAGCCGCAGGTGGTGCCGCGGGTGAAGTGGTTCTCCTTGTGCGCGTCGACGCCTTCGGGGTCGATGAAGTCCTGCGGGGGCATGCCGTTCTCCGCGCGGTACGCGTTGATCGCGGCAAGGGCCTCCTCTTCTGTGCAGGAGTTGTGCTCGCCGTTCACGCCGTGTGCGGAGGTGAGCGTAATGTGACCGCAGTACGGGCACATGTGGGCGCGCCATCCCTCCTGCCAGCGCTCCGCGTCCTTCTCCACGTGCTCGACCTGCTCGATGTGCGTCACTGCGTCGTGGTGCACGACCTCGTCCCAGGCCTCCTTGTCGGTCACCGTGATCGTCTCCCAGTGGCCCTTCTCGTCAGGCGTCGTGGGGTCGGTCGCGGGCGGGGTCGTGGGGTCGGTCGCCGGAGCGCTCGCCTTCTCGGTGAAGAACAGCTTCGTGTCGGACCAGTCGCCCTCGATGCGGTCGCCGCGACTGTTCGTCGAGGTTCCGCGCACGCGCACGAAGTACGGCGTGTCCTCCCTGAGACCGGTGAGGGACAGCTTCGCAACCGTCGTCTCACGCGTCCAGGACCCGATGAAGTCGTCACGCATCGCGATCTCGACCACGTATCCCTTCGCGTTCCTCGCGGCGTCCCAAGACAGGTTCGCGGACGTCACCGCCGGCGAGGCGCTCACGTTCTGCGGCTTCTCGGGACGCGGGGTCTCCGTTGTCTGGAAGCTGACGACGGCAGACCAGTCGGACCTCTCGCTCCCACGCGTGGCGCGCACGCGCACCCACACGAAGGAGCCCTCGTCCACGGTGTTGATCGAGGCGGACGCCTTCGATGCGCTCAGGCTCTCCGTCGCCACGAACAGGTCGTTCAGGCACCACTCGACCTCATACCCGTCGGCCCCGGCGGTCGCGTTCCACGTCAGGTCCGCGCCGGAGTAGGTGGCCTTCGCCTTGAGCCCCGTCGGGGCGGACAGCTTGGCTGGCGTCGGGGATCGCGTCGGGGCGGGGGTGGCGGCCTTGTCGGTCGTCGCGCTCATGGCCTCGCTCCACTGGTTCGCGTAGAACGTCTTGCCCTGCAACGTGCGGCGTGTGCGGATGCGGACGTAATAGGTCGTTCCGTCCTCGAGTCCGTCGATGGTGACGGTAGACGCCGAGCGGCCGTCGACGACCTTCGTCGCAGCAGCCTTGAACGATGCGTCCTTGGCGTACTGCACCTCATAGCTGTCCTGGAGGTTGGACACATCGCCGAGCGGATACCATGTGGCGACGAGGCTGCGGGCTCCGCCCTCCAGGCCCGTGAGGCTTTTGATGGGCGTCAGCGGTCGCACGTCGGTCTTCCCGGTCTTCGCGCTCGACCATGCGCTGCGGTAGGTCTTGCCCCCCACCTTGCGCCAAGTGCGCACGCGGGCCCAGTAGGTGGTCTCGATCCTCACGCCGTCCCTGATGGTAGCTTGGAACTTGTTGACGTCGCTCACGGTCACGACCTTGGCGCCTGAGAAGGACGCGTTGTCCGCCCATTGGACCTCGTAGCCGTCCACGTGGTGAGCGGGATCGCGCTTGAGAATCCAGTTCGCCCGGATCCAGTCGTCCGCGGCGTCCAAGGCCTGCATCTCGGTCGCGACCGGCTTCGCGACGGCGGTCGTCGCGCCCTTCGCGGCGCTCCACGCGCTGCGGTAGGTCTTGCCGCCGAACTTGCGGTATGTGCGCACGCGCGCGTAGCGGGTCTCGCCCTCGCCGACGCCTGAGAGCTTCTTCGTGGTGGTTCCGGTCGAGCTCACCGTGTAGGTGCCGACGACGTTCTCGAACGCCTTGTCGGAGGCCACCTGCACCTCGTAGCCGTTGGCGTTCTTCGTCTGCTTGGCCCACTTGATGGTGACGTCCTGTCCGCTCGCGCTCACGCTCGTGATGGAGGTCGCGACCGGCTTCGCGACGGCGGTCGTCGCGCTCTTGGCGCCCGACCATGCGGAGCGGTAGGTCTTTCCGCTCACCTTGCGGTATGCGCGCACGCGCGCGTAGCGGGTCTTGCCCTCGCCGATGTTGGAGAGCTTCTTCGTGGTGGTTCCGTTCGAGCTTATCGTGTAGGTGCCGACGACGTTCTTGAACGCCTTGTCGGAGGCCACCTGCACCTCGTAACCGTTGGTGTTCTTCGTCTGCTTGGCCCACTTGATGGTGACGTTCTGTCCGCTCGCGCTTACGCTCGTGAGCTTGGGCGTCGCGGGCTTCGTCACGCTCGACCCCTGCTTGCGGACGAGCTTGATCTGGATGGCCTCGATGCGCAGCGAGCGTCCGGATGTGCCGGCGACCGCGCCGTTCTTGACCCAGCTCATCCAACCGATGCTCTGCACGTGGACGCGGTACTTGATGTCATGCGTCTTCGCGATTGGTCCTTGGAGCTTGAGCTGGATGGCCTCGACGCGCAGGCCCCTGCCGCTCGTTCCGCAGTACCCGGGCTGCCAGTTCGTCCAGCCTATCTGCTGCACATGTCCGCGTGTGTCGACGTAGGAGCCCGCACCTGCGTTCTCGAGGTACACGTGCAGCGCCTCGATGCGCAGCGAGCGTCCCGACGTGCCTGCGGTCGCACCGTCACGGACGTAGTCCTGCCATCCGATGCGTTGTACGTGGCCCGTGTACTTGACGTGTGGCGTCGCCTCTGCGGCAAGCGCCTCGAGGCCCGGCTTGGCGTCCGGGGTCACCGCGAGGGATTCCGCGTTGGAGTCGACCTTCTTCCCCGTCTGGGACTTCGCGTCGGCAACCGCCTGGGCCGATGCCTCCGGAGCCTTGCCGAGCTCGCCGGTCTCCTGGGCCTGCTCTTGCGCGGCTGCAACATCACCAGTCGCTTCCGCGAGCGCCGGCGCAGGCGCGCCACCCAGCGCCATCGCAAGGCTCAGACCCGCGGCGATTATCGCCCTGAGGGCCTGATTGGTGTGGATCCTGTCCGCTCTT